>NZ_JAMYRK010000005.1:0-199519 GCF_040321335.1 Mesorhizobium sp. M0437 | reverse complement strand
CCGCGGGGCCGTCCCGACTTGCCCCACCCGCGGCGCGGCGGGGGGGGGGGCGGGGCGGGGGGGGGGCCCGCCCGGGCGGGGGCCCGGCGCCCGCCGCGGGGGGCTGTGCCCGGGCGCCCCGCGCGGGGCGAGCCGCTCACCCGGGCCGAGCTCGGCGTGCTGCTTGCCTATGCCAAGATCGTGCTGTTTTCCGATATCGTCGCCAGCGACGTGCCGGACGATCCGCATTTCGACCGCGACCTGATGGGTTATTTTCCCGACCGCATGGCAAAGAAATATGCGGCGGAAATCCACGGCCATCGCCTGCGCCGCGAGATCATCGCCCGTGCCGTCGCCAATGACCTGGTCAATCGCGGCGGCCCGTCCTTCGTCAACAGGCTGCAGGAAGCGACCGGGCGCAGTGCCGCCGATGTCGTGCGCACCTTAGCCGTGGTGCGGGATGGCTTTGCGCTGCCGGCGCTCTATCGCCAGATCGACGCGCTCGACAACCTGATCGACGGACAGATCCAGCTCGACCTCTATCAGGCGGTCAGCCGGCTGATCGATGTGACCAGCGGCTGGTACCTGAAGAACGATGCCGGCACCGCACCGCTCGGGCAGCGGATCACCGAGTTGCAGGATGCGCGCAAGGCGCTGGAGCCGAAGCTCGTTGCGCTGTTGCCGGCCTTCTCGCGCGAGCGGATCGAGGAGCGGCGGCACAGCCTGTCGAAGGGCGGCGCGCCCGAGAGCCTGGCCGAGCAACTGGCGTTGACCGATGTGGCGGAACTCATCCCCGACATTGCGCTGACGGCGCGGACGGCAACTGCCGGCATCGTCGCTGCCGCCAAGGCGTTTTTTGCAGTCAGCGATGTCTTCCGCATACCGCGCGTCGAAGATGCGGCGCGGTCGATCACGCCCTCGGATTATTACGATCAACTGGCGCTTTCGCGCGCCACCGACACAATCGGCGCGGCCAGGCGCGGCATCGCGGTGGCGGCACTCACCAGTCATGCCGAGGCGGCGGATCCGGTGACAGCATGGTTGGAGGCGGGCGGCGAACGGGTCGGACGCATCCGCGAGCGGCTGCAGGCTCTGACCGAGGGCGGCGACATCACCGTGTCGCGGCTGTCGGTGGCGTCCGGCCTGATGAGCGATCTGACAGGGCTGTGAGACGTCTTCCACATCGCGCGGGATTGCCGGGAAGAACTGCGCTATTGAGCGAACGGCGCCCTGCGTTGGGGGGCGCCGGAGCATGATCCCAAAAAGTGACGATCGGCTTTTGGACAAGATCGTGCTCAACAACAAGACGGAGCATCATTCCGATTCGATCGGCATGGAGCAAGCTCCAGCGGAGGGGACATGGCTGAGATGGCAGTGCAGCGGGCATCGGGACGCGGCATCTGGGGATGGATGCTGTTCGACTGGGCGGCACAGCCGTTTTTCACGGTCGTTACCACCTTCATCTTCGGTCCTTATTTCGTCTCGCGCATGGCCAGCAATCCAGAGACCGGGCAAGCGGCCTGGGGCTACGGCATTGCCGCCGCCGGCGTCGTCATTGCCGTTTTGTCGCCGGTCCTCGGCTCGATCGCCGATCAGACTGGACCACGCAAACCGTGGATAGCCTTCTTCGCCGCGGTTAAAATCACCTGCCTCACCCTGCTGTGGTTCGCCGCGCCCGGCTCTAATCTTTTTCTGGTCGTGGCGTTGTTCTCGCTGGCGTCGGTCGCGGCGGAATTCTCGACTGTGTTCAACGATTCGATGATGCCCCGCCTGGTGCCGAAGAGCGACATCGGCAGGATCTCGAACATGGCCTGGGGACTCGGCTATCTCGGCGGCATGATCGCACTGATCTTCGTCGTTACCGTCATGGCCGGCTCGCCTGAAACCGGCAAGACCGTCGTTGGGCTCGACCCGATCTTCGGCCTCGACCCCAGGCTCGGCGAGGACGCGCGCGCCACCGGACTGTTGTCGGCGGCCTGGTATTTCCTGTTCATCCTGCCGATGTTCTTCTTCACGCCTGATGCGATCAAAGGCATTCCAATCGGGCCGGCGGTGCGCGAAGGCCTGTCGGAACTGAAGTCGACGCTGGCCGAAGTGCGCAAGCGCAGCGGCATTTTTCGCTTTCTCGTCGCCCGCATGATCTATCAGGACGGCGTCAATGCACTGCTGGCGCTGGGCGGAACGTTTGCGGCGGCAATGTTCCATTGGTCGATTACCGAGATCGGCCTGTTCGGCATCATCCTCAACGTCGTTGCCATCGTCGGCTGCCTGGTTGCCGCACGCCTCGACACAGCACTGGGTTCCAAGACCATAGTGATGATTTCGCTGGTCATGCTAAGCATCGCTACGCTCGGCATCGTCTCGACCGGCCCGGGCTATACGCTGTTCGGCGCCTGGATGATGATGCCCGGACTGGACGGCGGCGGATTGTTCGGCACGGCGGCGGAAAAAGCCTACATTTTCTACGGCCTGCTGATCGGGCTTGCTTTCGGGCCGGTGCAGGCATCGTCGCGCTCCTACATGGCGCGCAGCGTCTCCGCTGCCGAATCGGGCCGCTATTTCGGCATCTATGCGCTGGCCGGCCGGGCAACCAGTTTTGCCGCACCCTTCATGGTGGCCACGATCACCCTGGCCAGCGGCTCGGCGCGGCTCGGCATGGCGGCGATCGTGCTGTTCCTTGGCGCCGGCATGGCGATCCTGATCGGCACGCCCTATCCGGCGGATCGGCCGGCGGAGTGAGCTGCTCTTGCCTTCTCCCACAGCGGGGGTAACGCGTTCAATGCCGGAAATGCCTCACTCCGGTGAAGACCATGGCAATGCCGTGAGCGTCGGCGGCGGCGATGACATCGTCGTCGCGCATCGAGCCGCCGGGCTGGATGACGGCTGTGGCGCCGGCTTCGATTGCCGACAAAAGCCCATCCGCGAACGGGAAAAAGGCATCCGAGGCGACGACCGAGCCCCCGGTCAAGGGCTCCGTCAGGCCGGCAGCCTCGGCGGCGTCGAGCGCCTTGCGCGCCGCGATGCGCGAGGAATCGACCCGGCTCATCTGGCCAGCGCCGATGCCGACTGTAGCGCCATCCCTGGCATAGACGATGGCGTTCGACTTGACGTGCTTTGCCACACGAAAAGCGAATTTCAGATCGGCCAATTCGGCCGGCGTCGGAGCGCGTCTGGTCACCACTTTCAGCTCGAGGTCATCCACCACCGCGTTGTCGCGGCCCTGGACCAGCAAACCGCCAGCAACCGATTTCAAGCCAAGGCCCGCCGCGCGCGGGTCGGGCAGGCCGCCGGTGACCAGCAGGCGTAGGTTCTTCTTGGCGGCAATGATGCGGACTGCTTCTTCGGACGCCTCCGGTGCGATGATCACCTCGGTAAAGGTCTTGACGATCTCTTCGGCGGTTCCGGCATCGAGGATGCGGTTCATGGCGACGATGCCGCCGAAGGCCGAGACCGGATCGCAGGCCAGCGCCTTGGCATAGGCCGCCTGCAGCGAAGCGTCCTCAGCGACGCCGCACGGGTTGGCGTGCTTGATGATGGCAATTGCTGCGGAGCGCGACGGGTCGAACTCGCCGACCAGCTCGAAGGCAGCGTCGGTGTCGTTGATGTTGTTGTAGGAAAGCTGCTTGCCCTGAAGCTGGCGCGCCGTGGCAACGCCCGGCCGCCTGTCGCCGTTGACATAGAAGCCGGCGCCCTGATGCGGGTTTTCGCCATAGCGCATCACCGACTGCAGCTTGCCGCCGAAGGCGCGCCATGTCGGATGCTCGATCTCAAGCGCCTCGGCGAACCATCCCGAGATCGCCGCATCGTAGGTGGCGGTGCGGGCAAAGGCCTTGGCTGCCAGCTTCTTGCGGAAATCCAGCGACAACGACCCGAAATTCATCTCCAGCGCGTTGAGCACCGAGGCATAGTCATCGGGATCGGTGACGATGCCGACATAGGCGTGGTTCTTGGCCGAGGCACGGATCATCGCCGGGCCGCCGATGTCGATGTTCTCGACGATCGCCGCGTAGTCGGCGCCGGAGCGACGCACCTCTTCGAACGGATAGAGATTGGAGACGACGAGATCGATCGGCTCGATGCCGTGGTCGCGCATCGCTGCGGCGTGCTCGGGATCGTCGCGCACGCCAAGCAGTGCGCCATGCACCGACGGGTGCAGCGTCTTGACGCGGCCGTCCATGATCTCGGGAAAGCCGGTGAGCTCGGACACGTCGCGCACCGCCATGCCTGCCTCGGCAAGCGCCCTTGCGGTGCCGCCGGTCGAGACTAGCTCGACGCCGGCCGAAGCCAGCGCCCTGGCGAAATCGATCAGGCCGGTCTTATCAAAGACGGAAAGGAGCGCGCGACGGATGGGTACAAGGTCGGGCGCGGGAATGTTCTTGGCGGCGACGGCCATGGGCTGGCGGCCTTTCCAGTTCTGGTTGGAGAGCGTCCGCGGGCCGTAGCATATGAGGCCCGGAAATCAAGCCGCAAGACTTGATCAGTGTCTGCCGTTGCCACCGGCTTCAGCTTTTTCCGGACGGCCGGCGATGATGGTGCGCGTCAATTGCCAGTGGACCTCCGAAGTTTCCGAGGCCTTGAACGCAAGCACGATCTGGCGGCTGCGGCGCGGGCCGCCAAGCCCTGCGAAATAGATCGATTCCTCGACCTCGGGCACCACTTCGGTAGAGGTAAACACCCAGGTGTCGGCATGGTCGGCGGCCAGCACCAGACGGTCATGCTCATCCTGGAGCAGGCTAATATCGGGATGGACATGGAAACGCACCGTGACGAAGTCACGGCCATTGTTGCGGATAGAAGCGCCGCCCGGGCGCAGGAAACGGTCCCTGCCGGCAAACACATTGCCTTCGGTCGATAATTTCAGCTCGCGCTCATGCAGGAAGCCGAAGCGCGCTGCATAGCCGTCATGGCGGGCGATGAAGCCCTGGCTGCCCTTCTGGTCGGTGCGCTTGCAAGGCACATGCTGCGGCCCGCCGATCAAAGGCGTGCCGAGCAGGTCGTTGACGCGCAAGGAGTGATTGAAGCGCGCCGACGACGTGTCGTTGATGGTGGCGGTCGAGTGGGCGGCGGTGGCGCGGGCAAGCGGCCGGAACTCGGCGGCGCCATAAGTGTCTATTCCGGCGTTGACGATATAGTGCTGGCGGCCCGACGACAATTCGAAGGCGAGGCATCCGGCGTGAGCGGCATTGGATACGTCGACAGGGGGCGGCGGGCCGGTATCGGCGATCACAGTGACACCGCCCATCGACAGGCGCTCATAACCCGAATGCGGCGCGTGCAGCAACGGTGCGCCGGCGGTGTCGTCGTGATGCAGGATGCTGGCGATACGGTCGTGAATGGTGGCGCCCATGCCGTTGAAGCGGGCAAGGCTGCCGTCCTGATGGCGAAAGAAGCGCAATGCCGGCAGCATCCGGTCGATGGCGCCGATCAGGGCGGCCGGCGGTGTCTCGGCCTGATTGGCGTATGTCTGGCGCAACGGCAGAAGGTCGGCGAGGATTTCAAGCACGGCCATCGGATTGCGCGAGATATGGCCGCCGTCAGGCAGGATCTGGCGGTCGAGCTCCTCGGCGAGATTGCGGGTAGCACCGCGTAGCGCCGAGGCCGGCGCCGGCAGCGACAAAGCGGCAAAGGCCAGCGCAATGCGGGCGCGCAGCCGGTCCTTGCCGTCCGGCATCTCGCGCACCATGGCGCGCAGATAGCGGATCTGGACGGCGAGCGATTTCAAGAACGCGCGGTAGAACGGAAATTCGGCACCCTGCAACACGATCGAGGAATGCTGCAGCCAGGCAATGACACGCTTGGCCGTCGTGCCGGGCTCCCAGGCGACGCCGGAAATATGGCTGCCATGGATTGCAATCCAGTCGGAAACCAACGCCCGCGCGTTGGCGGCGGCTAGCTCGGTGCCGGCGGCACGCATATGCCGCAGCCAGCGAAAGCCATGCAGCGTTTTTTGCCAGCCGGGATTGGGCACGTCGATCTGGAAGGGCGATTTGCCGCCGGTCTCGACCAGATGCCCCGAAAGCGGATAGCGGCCGTAATAGATCTCGAGCGCGATCTGAGGATCGGCGAGCCGCAGGTCCGGTGGGGCGATCAGGACGCGCTCCGGCGTGCGGCCTGAGTAGCGCCAGCGATAGAGTGGCCCGGCGCGCAAGCGCCGGCGCGTCTTGCGCCAGAACTCCCTCGCGACAAGCGTCCACAGACGCGTCGTGTTACCGGCAGCGATTGCCAAAACCCCTCCTGATCGTCCTCACCCAGGCACAAGTTTATATGATTCAAGAACTTGTGCGAAGGCGAATTCCGCGGCAGTGGGGCCGTTCAGCCTGTTTTCCATGCCTCCTCGCCCCAAGAAGCCGGACGGCGCTTCAAGATCGGCCCTTAGCCGGCTCTGCGCATGCGGGCGGCGAAGAAGCCGTCCAGCCCGGAGCGGCCCGGCGAGCCTAGCTCCAGATCGGCAGGCGTGGTGCGCAACGTGCCTTGCGGCGTCAGAAACGGGTCGATGCCGGCGATCTCACCCGGCCGAAGCGGGTCGTCGACAATCTCCGCATTGCCGGCGAGAAAGTCGCGATAGAGCTCTTCGCCTTCCAGTGGATCGAGCGAACAGTTGGAAAAGACGATGCGTCCACCAGGCTTGACCAGGGTGACGGCGCGGGCAAGCAGCCGGCGTTGCAGGTTGGCCAGTTTTTCGACGTCGGCCGCCGTCTTCGTCCAGGGGACGTCGGGATGCCGCCGCACCGTGCCGGTCGAAGAGCAAGGTGCGTCGAGGAGGACCGCATCGAAGAGGTCCTTCGGCTCGTATTTGAGCAGATCGGCCTGGACGATCTCGGCGGCCAGACCGAGCCGTTCGAGGTTCTGCGTCAGCCGTGCCAGCCGCGTTTTGGACATGTCGAGCGCGGTGACGTGGGCGTCGGCGAGGATCAGCTGGGCGGTCTTGCCGCCCGGCGCGGCACAGAGGTCGGCGATTCGCAAACCATTGATGTCGCCGAACAGCCGGGCCGGCAGGCTGGCCGCTGCATCCTGAACCCACCAGGCGCCTTCCCCAAAGCCGGGCAGTTCGGTCACGGAAGCGCTGAGCTTTTCCACCCGCACCGTGCCGGTCGGCAGGACAAAGCCGCCGAGCCGTTCGGCCCACAGCGCCGGGTCCGACTTGACCGAGAAATCGACCGGTGCCTCATGGCGATGGGCGAGCAGTATCTGCCTGGCCTTGTCGAGGCCGTAGACTGTTTTCAAACGGTCGGAAAACCATTTTGGCGCCTCGTCGGTAGCGGCAAGTGCTGCGGCGAGCTCGTCCTGCTTGGCCCGCGCCAGCGTGCGCAGCACGCCGTTGACGAGGCCGGAAAAGCGCGCCGTGCGCGGATCGGACTTGGCGTGTGTCACGGCGAGGTCGACGGCGGCGCGGTCGGGAACATCGAGGAACAGGATCTGCGCTGCCGCCACATGCAAAATGTGCGAAAGCGCCGTGGCGTTGGGCGGTAGCGGCTTTTCCAGGCGACGGGCCAAAAGGCCTGATATGGTCATGCGGTAGCGCAGGGCGGTGACCAGAATGGCGCGCACCAAAGCGCGGTCGCGCAGGTCGAGCGCCTTGTATTGTGGATGGCCGTTCTCATGGTCGGTCAGCCCGTCGAGCGGCGTCCTCGCGTCGATGACAGCGGCAAGCAGCCGCGCGGCTGCCTTGCGCGCGGCGAGACCGCGAGCTTCTGAAGCCTCACTGTGAGTTGGCCTCATTGTGTCGGCGATCGGTTGACTAGTTTAAATATGGCGCTGACAAAATCTTCTTTACTTCCTAGGGGTGAGATCACCTGAATGTAGTCTTTCTCAACCGTGCCGACATAGTCCGCGACTTGCTTTGGAGATGCACCATCCCCGACAAGTCGGACGATGTGGCGGAGATAGGTGTCATATTCATCTTCAGGAAGTGGGCGAAAGCCCAGGTCACTTGATGTTGCTATGCTCGCCATCGGTATGCCGATAGGGTTCCAGTGCCTTGCACAAAGATCGCGCATTTCCGCCAGCGAGATCCCGCATTTTTTGTCTGTCGCGCTCGTCACGACCACGGACCTTTGGGGCCGGTCGGATTGCGTCCCCAGGGATTGGGTCTCGGCTTGGCCGGCTCAGGCGGCCTCTCGGGCCGCGCGGCCCTGTCCCACGAACCAGACGGCTGCTGCCCGGTCGCTTCCGGCGCCGGCCTTGACGTCGCGGCCGCTTCGGGTGCGCCGGCCATTTCGCTCGCCATCCTCTGCAACGCGGCGATGCGGTTTTCTGTGCTCGGGTGAGTGGAAAACAAACTGTCCATGCGCTCGCCGGAAAGAGGATTGATGATGAAGAGATGGGCGGTTGCCGGATTGCGCTCGGCATCCGGGTTGCGGATGCGTTCGGCGCCCCGCGCGATCTTGTCAAGGGCCGAGGCGAGCCACAGCGGGTGTCCACAGATTTCGGCACCGCGCCGGTCGGCCTCATATTCGCGGGTGCGGCTCACCGCCATCTGCACGATCATGGCGGCCAAAGGCGCGACGATCATTGCCACCAGCACGCCGACGATGCCGAAGGAATTGTTGTTGTCGCGGTTGCCGCCGAAAAAGAAGGCGAAATTGCCGAGCATCGAAATTGCGCCGGCAAAGGTGGCGACGATCGTCATGGTCAGCGTGTCGCGGTGCTGCACATGGGCGAGCTCGTGCGCCATCACCGCCGCGACTTCTTCATGCGATAGCCGCTCGAGCAGGCCGGTGCTGGCGGCGACAGCGGCATTTTGCGGATTGCGGCCGGTGGCGAAGGCATTGGGCTGCGGATTGTCGATGAGATAGGTTCTCGGCATCGGCAGGCCGGCACGTTGGGCGAGACCCTGCACGATGGCGTAATATTCAGGCGCGTTGCGTTCGTCGACTTCGATCGCACGGTGCATCGACAGCACCATCTTGTCGGCGTTCCAATAGCTGAACAAATTGGTGCCGGCGGCAATCAGCAAGGCGATCATCATGCCGCCGGATCCGCCGACCAGATAGCCGACGCCCATGAACAGGGCCGTCATTGCGGCCAAAAGCATGGCGGTGCGAAGGGTGTTCATCGTCTGCTCCATTTGGGCCCAACAAAGGGGTCGATCCTTGTGGGCGCATCGCTATATGATGGGAAACAGCCGTTCCCGTTTCAATCGGGCCTGTTTCAATCTAGCGGAAGATCGCATGATCGACAAAACCAGCCAAACGCATGCTAACGGCTCGCCGCAAAAGCCGCTGACCCCGGCAGCCAGGCGCGCCTTGGTCGAGGCCGAGGCCCGGCGGGAGAAATATCGCGAGCAGGAAGCCACGCTGCCGAGGGAGATCGGCGGGCGCGGCGGCAAGGAGCCTGGCCGCTATGGCGACTGGGAGGTCAAGGGCCTGACCAGCGACTTTTAGCGCAAGCAGGATGCTAGTTAAGCAGGCTGTGCGGTCCGTTCCGCTTCGATGGCAATCCAGCCGTTGTCATCGACGGCGATGCCGATCACGCCATAGCCGGTGATGGCGGCATGCGGCGTCTGCAACGGATGCCGGTGCGTGGCGCTGATCACCACGATTGCAGCGCCCGCGGCTTCGGCTGCCGCTATGCCGGCCGGCGCGTCCTCGAAGACGAGGCAGTCGCGCACATCGACGCCGAGCCGTGCGGCCGCCAGCCGGAAGCAGTCGGGCGCCGGCTTGCCGCGAGCCACGTCCTCCGCCGCGACGATCACGGCGGGAGCCGGAATGCCGGCGGCCTGCAGGCGCAGCAAGGCAAGTTCGCGCGGTGCCGAAGTGGCGATCGCCCAGCTTCCAGGCGGCAGCGACGCCAAGAAGGCCGCGGCGCCGGCAATCGGGCGAATGCCCTCGACATCGGCCGCCTCGGCCTGCAAAAGCGATTCGGCTTCGCGGGCAGGATCGACGCCTGGGAGCGCCAGCCGGCCGATGGTCTCGATCGCCCGCACGCCGTGGATGGTCGGCAGGAATGCGGCGACGTCAAGACCTTGCCGATGCGCCCACGCTGCCCAGACCCTTTCCGCCGCGGCGATCGAATTGAGAATCGTGCCGTCCATATCGAACAGTAAGGCCGCGAATTTTCTGCCTGCGAACATCGGCTTTCCCGGGTCATCTTGGAGGGATTATGTCAAAAGACGCGTGTCGATCGACCGTAACGTTGCCGCGTCCGTATGGGAAGCCGCGAGGCGTCGTTTTCGACGTTTGCAAGGAACCGCCGCACACTCTCCTGCGTTGACCACCACTATCTTCCATGACGATCGTAGGGGGACGGCGATGCTGATCAGGCTCGGCTATGAAATTGCCATTGAATGCGCTGCAGCCACGCCGATTGTTTCGCTGCTCGAGATCCATCGGGATCGCCAGGCCGACATCAAGCGGCAGACGCGCGTGCTGACGTCGCCGTCGGTTCCGACCAGGGTCTACCACGATCTTTTCGGCAATAGCTGCCGCCGCTTCACGGCTCCGGCCGGAAGCTTTCGCATCCTTTATGACGCGGTGGTCGAGGACAGCGGCGAGATGGACGAAGTCAGCACGCTGGCCGGGGAAGTCCCGGTTGCCGAATTGCCGGACGGGGTGCTCGGCTATCTGCTCGGCAGCCGTTACTGCGAGACCGACCATCTCGGCGACCTGGCCTGGCAACTTTTCGGCCAGCTTCCGCCGGGCTGGGCGCGGGTGCAGGCGATCGTCGACTATGTCCACAACCGCCTGTCCTTCGGCTACGGCTATGCGCGCTCGACCCGCACGGCGGCGCAGGCGCATGAGGAGCGCGTCGGCGTCTGCCGCGACTTTGCCCATCTGGCGATCACGCTCTGCCGCTGCATGAACATCCCGGCCCGCTACGTGAACGGCTATCTCGGCGATATCGGCGTGCCCGCCGATCCGGCGCCGATGGATTTCTCGGCCTGGGTGGAAGTGTTCCTCGACGGCAGATGGTACACCTTCGATCCTCGCCACAATGTGCCGAGGATCGGCCGCGTCGTCATAGCCCGCGGCCGCGACGCCACCGACGTGCCGCTGCTGCACAGTTTCGGCCCGCATCGGCTCAGCCTGTTCAAGGTCTGGACCCACGAGCAGGAAGGCAATCTGTTCAAGCCGCCCTATCGCGGCGTCGACAAGACCGTCAGCGCACGGATGCTGGCCTGATCTTCGGACACATTCGCAGTCCGGATTTCCACCTGCCGCCACTGCGGCAGCACTGATCCTGTTCGATACATCTCGTCTGTACCGGATTGGGACGCAGTCCAGCCGTCTCGAATTGCGAGCCCGAATCTTGGTAAGCGCTTTTTGAACAAAGCCGTGCCGACGCGGCTTTCGTTTACCCGCTGTTTACCTTGTCGCCGCTCGAAACCGTTTGGAAACAATGGCCTGAGCGGGGGCCGCTCGCTTTCCCGCGCCCGGCGGCGCGATCCGGTCGGATTCCTGCAATGCGCGTTCGGACAGCTGCAGGCTGTAGCGAATGGAGGCGGAAAGAATGCGGCGTTTCGGGGGTCTTGTTCAGGCGATCGGCGGCTTTGCCGGGGATCGCAGCGGAAATTTCGCGGTCCTGTTTGGTATAATCGGCTTAGTACTGGCGCTGAGTGTCGGCTTTGCCGTCAATGTATCCCAACTCTACAATGTGAAATCGAGCCTGCAAGGCGTCGTCGACGCTGCGGTCACCTCGACGGCCCGCGACCTGACGACCGGCGTCATCAGCGAGGCCGAAGCCAGCAAATCGGTGCAGGCCTTTCTCGATGCCAACAGCACGGCGGGTATCCTGCAGGACAATCAGATCGTTCTCGACAAACTGACCGTCGACCAGACCGCCAGGACCGTTCAGGCGGACGTTCATGTCAATGTCAGCTATTATTTCCCGCTTTTCAGCACGGGTAGCATGCAGCGCGTTCCCGCATCGACGACGGCTCTCTATTCGGACAAGCAGATCGAAGTCGCGATGATGCTCGATGTGACCGGCTCGATGGCAGGCCAGAAAATCATCGATCTGCGGACGGCTGCGGCGAATGCCGTCGACAGTTTTCTGGGCGGTCAGGACACCTCCAAACCGCGCGTGCGGGTTGCCATCGTACCTTATGCCAATTCGGTGAATGCCGGTACACTTGCCGCCAGCAGCGTCTATGTGGAAACCACCGCCAGCCAACGCAAACAGGCGCCGGCCAATGACGCTGTGCAGTATGTCTCGGGGCTCATCCGTCCTGACAATTGCGCCACCGAACGCAAGGGGACCTACCAATATTCGGACGCAGGCCCCGACGCCAGCATGGTCAACCGCGACTACCTGCTGTCGTCCTTCGCCTGGCAAACCGGCACCGCCGCCTGCCCGGCCGCCACGCTGATGCCGCTGACGGCGGATGCGACGGCGCTCAAGACTGTCATCAAGAATTTCGTCGCCTCCGGCGGCACTGCCGGCCATATCGGCGTGCAGTGGACCTGGTACATGCTCTCGGAGAACTGGGGGGGCATCATGAGGACTTCGCAGCGGCCGGCCAAGATGGATCCAAGAAAGGTCGCCAAAATCGCGATCCTGATGACCGACGGCGAATTCAACCTGTCCTACTTCGATGCGAGCACGGTGAGCGACGTCTACAATGACGCCGGCAAGGAGCCGACCCGCACGGCCGCCAAGAAACTTTGCGCTGCCATGCGCGACAACGGCATCGAGATCTTCACTATTGGGTTTGACCTAAACGAAACGAATGCCAAGGCGACGCTCCAGGATTGCGCGAGCCCGGACACCGCCAAGATCAAGCACTTCTACCAAGCTGCCAATGGAACCGAACTCAACCAGGCTTTCCAGGACATAGCGCGCAACGTCGAGATGTTGACCGTAACCAAATAAGGGACAACAGCCCAAAAAGGAAAAGGCCGCCGCTTCTCGCGAAGTCGGCGGCCTTCCGTGTTTCCGTCCATGGCGCGGCTCCTGGCGGCGACGGTTGGTCGCCAGCCGCGCATCTCGCGCCTTAACGGGAAGACTGCTTCCCGAAAGTGCGATCCGCTGAGGCCACGTTCTGGAAAACGAAATCACTCGACATCGGATCACCTCCTTTCGATTTGTTGAACACTTCCTCATGATGGGGTGTCATCCGGCAAATGGCAAGGCGCGGCACTCGAAAATCCTGAACAAGCGTGCTTGTGCACTCGGGCGGCTTGCGGCCGGCCGATCGGGCAGGCAAGATCGAGCCGCGATTGTTCCGGGCAGTTATTTGCCGGGTAAGGGAGGACGGGGATGGAGGCAGCCGAGAGAGCGGCCCGGATTGTTCGGACGGTCATCGAGACGCTGAAGCCGGGTTTCGCGGTGAGGCTGTGGACAGGCGAGCGGATCGGCCCGGCTACCGGCCCGGTGCTCACTATCAACGACCAGGACATCGTCTGGCAGATCGTACGTCGGCCCTCTTTATCGACGCTGATCGAGATGTGGATTGCCAAGGCGGTCGACGTCGAAGACGGATCGCTGTTCGATTTCTACGCCTTGCCCACGCACGGCAAGCTCAGGACGAAGCTCAAGACATTGCCGAAGCTGGCGATCCTGCGCGACCTGCCGGCGGTGCTGTTTTCGCGAAAACAGATGACGACGCGAACCGATCTTTCCGGCCGCAATCCTTTCGTCAGCGGTTCGAGCAAGGAGGCGATCCAGCATCATTACGACATTTCCAACGCATTCTACCGGCTCTTCCTCGACGAGCGCATGGTCTATAGCTGCGGCTACTTCAAGGATTTCGCCAACGATATCGATCAGGCCCAGAGAGACAAGCTCGACCATATCTGCCGCAAGCTTCGCCTGAAGCCCGGCGACAGATTGCTCGACATCGGCTGCGGCTGGGGAGCGATGCTCATCCATGCGGTGAAGAATTATGGCGTCGTCGGCCACGGCGTTTCGCTATCGGAAGCACAGACCGAACTCGCCCGTGAACGCATCCGCGCCGCCGGGCTGGAGGACCGCATCACCATCGAGATCAAGTCCTATGCCGAGCTGTCCGGCTCCTTCGACAAGATCTCCTCGATCGGCATGTTCGAGCATCTGGGGCTTGCCAACCATGCGGCCTATTTCTCGAGGATCCATCGCCTGCTCAAGCCCGGCGGCATCTATCTGCACCACGCCATCACCCGGCGCGACAAGGGCAGCTTGAAGAAGACGCTGCGCAAGGGGCCGGAATTCAAGGCGCTGATCAAATACATTTTTCCGGGCGGCGAACTCGATACGATCGGCATGACGCTCGGCAATCTCGAGGCGCACGGCTTCCTCGTCTACGACGTCGAAAACTTGCGCGAGCACTATGCGCGCACCTGCAGGCTATGGGCAGAGCGTCTCCACGCACGCTTCGACGAAGCCATCGCCGAGGTCGGCGAAGCCAAGGCGCGGCTCTGGCTGCTTTATCTGACCGGTTGCTCGATCACCTTCGAACGCGCCTCGGCGCAGATCTTCCAGACCGTTGTCACTAGGCGCGCGCGCGGCCCGAGCGGCCTGCCGCCGACGCGGGCGGATTTGTATCGATAGCTACAGGAGGCGCATCGTGGCGCCGATCTCGACGCGGGCCGGTCGGTCGACGGTGCAGTAGACGCCGAGGTTATGGGCGTTGTGGCGGACCAGGCTGCGCAGGATTGCCGGGTCGTGGTCGAACCCGTTCTGGCCAATGATGGTGAAGCCGCAGCGGCGGCACGGCTCGGAGATGGTCAGGAGCAGGTCGCCGATTGCCAGCTTGCACCCGATCCATTCCGTCTCGGGAAACGACCCCTCGACCTCTGGCATATCGACGACGATGTTGGGGCGGAAGCGGCGCGCGTCGGCGGCGCCCTCTGGATGCAGCACTTTCAAACGCGCCAGTGAGGCGGTGGTCAGCAGATGAATAGGGGTTTTGACGTAGCGTTCCGTCAGCAGGGGGCCGAGGTAATCCGGAGCCGCATTTTCCCGGCGGAACGGCCGGATGGAAGCCGCAAAGCCGAGATACGCGGAAACCGCGCGATCACTTTGCGCGCCAGGTGCCGAAAGCCAGCGTCCGTCGGGGATGGCGACCTCCAGCCTGCCGGCCTGCGACAGCCGGGTGCGGATGCGGGGCACCTTGTGCCATTTCGCTTCGCGGTCGGGCCGCGCGATTTCATCGGTCGAGGTATCGACAAGACCAAACAGGCGGTCGCCTTCGACGGTATACCAGTCGACGGAGATCGCCTCCTGAAACTCGCCGGCGAGCGAGCTCGCGGGATAGCGCCAAAGCTCGGTGACGGCGCCCAATGCGGGTTGCATCAGCCCTTCTTGTTTTGCCGGTTGGCGATCAGGTCGTCGACGACTGCCGGGTCGGCGAGCGTCGAGGTGTCGCCGAGCGCGGCAAAATCATCCTCGGCGATCTTGCGCAGGATGCGCCGCATGATCTTGCCGGAACGGGTCTTCGGCAGGCCGGGCGCGAACTGGATCTTGTCGGGCGAAGCGATGGCGCCGATCTCCTTGCGGACATGGGCGACGAGCTCCTGGCGCAATTCCTCGCTTGGCGTCTCGCCGGCCATCAGCGTGACATAGCAGTAGATGCCCTGGCCCTTGATATCGTGCGGGTAGCCGACGACGGCGGCCTCCGAGACCTTCTCATGCGAAACCAGCGCCGATTCGACCTCGGCGGTGCCCATCCGGTGGCCGGAGACGTTGATGACGTCATCGACGCGGCCGGTGATCCAGTAGTAGCCGTCAGCATCGCGGCGGCAGCCGTCGCCGGTGAAGTACCTGCCCTTGTAGGTCGAGAAATAGGTCTGTACGAAGCGGTCGTGATCGCCATAGACGGTGCGCATCTGGCCCGGCCATGAGTCGGCAATGCAAAGGTTGCCGCTGGCTTCGCCTTCCAGTACCTTGCCGTCGGCGTCGACCAGCTGCGGCTTGACGCCAAAGAAGGGCCGCGTCGCCGAACCCGCCTTGAGGTGGGTGGCGCCCGGAACCGGCGTGATCATGATGCCGCCGGTCTCGGTCTGCCACCAGGTGTCGACGATCGGCACCTTGCCGTTGCCGACGACGTTGAAATACCACTCCCAGGCTTCCGGATTGATCGGCTCGCCGACGGTGCCGAGCACGCGCAGCGACTTGCGCGACGTTTTGGTGACATGGGCATCGCCGGCGCCCATCAGCGCGCGCAGCGCCGTCGGCGCCGTGTAGAAGATGTTGACCTTGTGCTTGTCGATCACGTCCCAGAAACGCGACTGCGACGGGTAGTTCGGCACGCCTTCGAACATCAGCGTGGTGGCGCCGTTGGCGAGCGGCCCGTAGACGATATAGCTGTGGCCGGTGACCCAGCCGACATCGGCGGTGCACCAGTAGATATCGCCCTCATGATAGTCGAAGACATATTGGTGGGTCATCGAGACATAGACGAGATAGCCGGCGGTGGTATGCAGCACGCCCTTCGGCTTGCCGGTCGAGCCGGATGTGTAGAGGATGAACAGCGGGTCCTCGGCGTTCATCTTCTCGGGCTTGCATTCGGCCTTAACCGTGGCGACCTCGTCATGGTACCAGACGTCGCGCCCGGCGGCCCAGCCGGTTTTGCCGCCGGTGCGGCGCACGACCAAGACCTTTTCGACTTTCGTTCCGGCCTTGGCGGCGATCTCGATCGCCTTGTCGGTGTTCTCCTTCAGCGGGATAGTCTTGCCGCCGCGCAGGCCTTCGTCGGCGGTGATGACGAAGGTCGACTTGCAGTCGTCGATGCGTCCGGCCAGCGCATCCGGCGAAAAGCCGCCGAAGACAACCGAATGAATGGCGCCGATGCGCGTGCAGGCGAGCATCGCATAAGCGGCCTCCGGGATCATCGGCATGTAGATGGTGACGCGGTCGCCCTTCTTGACGCCGTGCTTCTTCATCACATTGGCGAGGCGGCAGACATGTGCGTGAAGTTCGTTATAGGTGATCTTCCTGTCGTCGTAGGGATTGTCGCCTTCCCAGATGATGGCGGTCTGTTCGCCGCGCTTCTTCAGATGCCGGTCGATGCAGTTCCACGAAACGTTTGTCTGGCCATCCTCGAACCATTTGATCGAAACCTTGCCGTCGAAGGACGTGTTCTTGACCTTGCTGTAGGGCTTGAACCAGTCGATGCGCTTGCCGTGCTTGCCCCAGAACTTGTCCGGGTTGTTGACGCTGTCGGCGTACCATTTCAGGTAGGCGTCATTGTCAATCAGCGCGTTCTTCTTCCACGCCGGCTGGACGCGATGGACATGAACATCGGACATTTCTTCGCCTTCCTCCCCAAAACCAAACCGCCGGCTTGACCGCCTGCAGGATCGCGGCGATGCGGCCGCGAATTCGCGCGCATTATTAACAGTTCGGCGGTGACGGCAACATTAGACGTTGGATTCGCGCGGCGGGATGCCGCAGGTGCCTTGCCCGGCGGTGTCAGCACTCTCGTGAGGCGGCTGCTAAGCGCATGTTTTTGCGGGAGGAATCTGATTTGATCGTAGAAATATCAATAGACGAATAAGCAAATGGGGTGCACAATTTCAGGCTGGGAGGAAGGAGAATCAACCAGGGGACCGGCAATGCGCGACCATTCAGAAATGGACCTGATGCTCAAGGGCTATGGCTTGACCACGGCCAAGATTCTTTATCACTTCCCAGATCATCCGCATCTGCTGCAGAGCTTCATCTGGCAGGATTACGACATCGCCCCGAAATTTCCCGTGCTGATCCGCTTCATCGAGTTCTGGAAGGCCAAGCTCGAAGGCCCGCTGCATTCGGTCAGCTACACGCACCAGAAGCTGATCGCGCCGAACGAATGGCGCAAGGTCGACGGCGAGTTCGTTCTGCATTAGCCGGGCGGGCGGCAGTCTGGGAGCCGCCGCCCAGCTTTTGGAGCGTCAGACTGCGGGCGGGTTCAGCCGGGCAAAACCCTCCTGCCGGCGATAGGGAAAATACGGATAGGGTGCGGTGACCTCACTTGCCGTGTCGAGCTTCTTCATCTGCTCGGCTGTCAAGGACCAGCCGACGGCGCCGAGATTCTGGCGCAACTGCTCCTCATTGCGCGCGCCAATGATGACGGAGGCGACGGTCGGCCGCTGCAGCAGCCAATTGATGGCGATCTGCGGTATGGTCTTGCCGGTTTCCTCGGCGACAACATCAAGCGCGTCGACGACCCGATAGAGATGCTCATCCTCGACGGGCGGTCCGAAGCTTGCCGTGTCGTGCAGCCGGCTTTTCTCAGGCAGCTTCTGGCCACGGCGGATCTTGCCGGTCAGGCGGCCCCAGCCGAGTGGGCTCCACACCAGCGCACCGACGCCCTGGTCGAGGCCGAGCGGCATCAACTCCCATTCATAATCGCGTCCGACCAGCGAGTAATAGACTTGATGGGCGACGTATCGGGGATAGCCATGTCTATCCGCCAGGCCGAGCGACTTCATCACTTGCCAGCCGGAAAAATTGGAGACGCCGACATAACGCAGCTTGCCGGCGCGCACGAGACTGTCCAACGTCGACAGCACCTCCTCGATCGGTGTTGCGGCGTCGAAGGCGTGCAGTTGCAGCAGGTCGATGTAATCGGTGCCAAGACGCTTCAGCGCGTCTTCGACGGCCTTGATCAGGCGTGAACGTGACGAGCCGGCATCGTTGGGACCGTCGCCCATCGGCAGCGAGGTCTTGGTCGAGATCAGCACGGCGTCGCGGCGGCCCTTGATGGCAGCGCCGAGCACTTGTTCGGAAGCGCCATTCGAATAGACATCGGCGGTGTCGAACAGGTTGACGCCGGCCTCAAGGCAGATGTCGACCAGCCGCCGTGCTTCCGCCGCATCGCTGTTGCCCCAGGCACCGAACAGCGGGCCTGAACCGCCGAAGGTTCCAGCGCCGAACGAGAGCACCGGAACCTTCAGGCCTGATGCGCCAAGATTTCGATAATCCATGGGTTTGCTCCTTGTGGAAGGATGGCTGTTTCAAAGATTGGCTCAGGTTTGCGTTCTATGACCGCGCGATTTCCGGTGTAGCGAGGACAGGATCTCGGTCGAGACGCAGCGCAAACGCCGCTACGGCAAGCGCTGAAAGTGGCAACAGCGCCGCGACCCAGGTGACGGCACCGAGGCCGGGACCATGGGCGATGACCACGCCGCCGAGCCAGGCGCCGGCCGCATTGCCGAGGTTGAAGGCGGCGATGTTGAAGGATGAAGCTAGGCTCTGGCCGGCGCCTTGCGCCTTCTGCAACACCCATAACTGTAGCGGCGCGACGGTGGCGAAGGCGGCGGCGCCGAGCAGGCCGACATAGATAACGGCCATGACCTGGCTGTGCAGGGCGAAGGTCATGGTGCCGAGCACCAGCGCCAGCACGACGAGACTGCCGAGAACGGACGGTACCAGCCAGCGATCGGCGAACTTGCCGCCGGCGAGGTTGCCGGCGATGAGGCCGCCGCCGAAGACCAGCAGGATCGGCGACACCGCTGTCTCGTCAAAACCGGTGATCTCGGTCAGCAACGGGGCGATGTAGGTGAAGACGGCGAAGACGCCGGCATAGCCAAGCACGGTGGTGGCAAAGCCAAGCAGGACCGGCGCGCGGCCGAGCAAGGCGAGATCGGCGCGCAAATTGCTCTTCTCAGGCTCTGTTCGGCTGCGCGGCACCAGCAGCAGAATGATGGTAAAGGCGGCGATGCCGACCAGGGTCACCGCCCAGAAGGTCGCGCGCCAGCCGAAGGCTTGGCCGAGCCATGTGCCGAAGGGCACGCCGAGGATGTTGGCGATGGTCAGGCCGGTGAACATCAGGGCGATCGCCGAGGCTTTCTTGTTGGGCGCCACCAGTCCGGTCGCCACGACCGAGCCGACGCCGAAGAAGGTACCGTGGGCGAAGGCGGTCAGTACGCGCGCACCCATCAGCGTCCAGTAGTCTGGGGCAAGCGCACAAGCGAGGTTGCCCAGCGTGAAGATCGCCATCAGCGCCAGAAGCACGGTCTTGCGCGGCCAACGGCCGGTCGCGATCGTCAGCAGCGGCGCGCCGATGACGACGCCCAGCGCATAGCCAGAAATCAGCTGGCCGGAAGCTGAGATCGAGACGCCGAGATCGGTGCTGACGTCGAGCAGCAGGCCCATGATGACGAATTCGGTGACGCCGGTCCCAAAGGCACCGGCGGCAAGAGCGTAAAGAGCAAGGGGCATGGCGGTTCCCACTTCGATGACGACCAGTTTTGACGACGGGCGCCGTGTCCTCCCACGCCCCGATCCGGAAGATCGTGCCGCGATGTGCTGTGAACCAGCCTTGCATCGGGCACATCGTCTGTGAAATAGATTCACCAATGGCCAGGCCCGACATCAATCGCTCCGGCGAGATCGAAGTGTTCGTCCGCGTCGTCGAGGCGGGCAGCTTTTCAGCCGCTGCCCGCGCGTTGCGGATGACGCCGTCGGCGGTGAGCAAGCTGATCGCGCGGCTGGAGGCGCGGCTTGGTGCGCGGCTGGTCAGCCGTTCGACGCGCAAGCTGCAACTGACGCCGGAGGGGGCGGCGTTCTTCGACAGCGGCGTGCGCGTCCTTGCCGACATGGCGGCGGCCGAGCGCGAGGCAGCGGCGGGTGCCGCGCCGCGTGGCCGGCTGCGGATCAACAGCTACGTGCCTTTCGGGCAGCATCGGCTGATCCCGCTTTTGCCGCGTTTCCTAGAGCGCTACCCCGAAATCTCGGTCGATCTGGTGTTGACCGACGATGTCATCGACCTGATGGAGGAGCGCGCTGACGTCGCCATCCGCGCCGGGCCGCTCGGCGAATCACGGCTGGTGGCGCGCAAGCTCGGGCAGAGCCGGGTGGTCGTCGTTGCGGCGCCATCGTATCTCGAAGCGCGTGGCACGCCCAAGACGCCCGCCGACCTCGATCGTCACAACCGGATGGGATTCCGTTTCGTTCGTCACCTCGAGGGCTGGCCTTTTATCGACGCGGCCGGCAAACCGATCACCCTGTCGATCATCGGAAATACGCTGGTCAGCGACGGCGAGGCGATGCGGCTGATGGCGCTCTCGGGGGCGGGCATCGCCCGGCTGGCACGCTGGCATGTGGAGGCCGACATTGCCGCCGGCCGGCTGCTGCCGCTGCTGGAAGAGTTCAATCCCGGCGACGAGGAACTCACCCACGCCGTCTATGTCGGCCAAGGCAAGTATCTGCCGGCGCGGGTGCGGGCGTTTTTGGACTTTTTGGTCGAGACTGTCCGGCTGACTTGAGCCCAAAAAAAGATAGGGAGCCTGCCGGCTCCCGAAGCATCAAATCGAAGGTAAATTGAACTACTTTTTCGGCACAAAGGGCGCCGGCCGCCGGCCGGCCGCCTGACGCTCCAGCATCCAGCCCGGGTATTCGGCGGGCAGGGCACTGACTTCGTCGAGGCGAACAAGATCATCGGCATCGAGCTGCAACTCGGTGGCTGCAAGGTTCTGTTCCAGCTGCTCCATGCGGCTGGCGCCGATGATGACGCTCATCACGAATGGCTTGGCCAGGACATAGCCGAGCGCCACCGTGGCGACGCTGACGCCGTGCTTGACGGCGATCTCGCGCATGACAGCGACCGCTGCCCAGGCACGGTCCTCATTGACCGGCGGGAAATTGAAGCTGGCGCGACGGCCCTCGCCATTGCCGGGGGCGCCCGGTCCGTATTTGCCGGAGAGCAGGCCGCCAGCCATCGGCGACCAGACCATCAGCCCGAGTTTCTCCTCGTTGAGCAGCGGCACGATTTCGCGCTCGAGATCGCGGCCGGCGATCGAATAATACGACTGCACGGTCTCGAAGCGGGCAAAGCCTTTGCGCTCCGCAATACCCAGCGCCTTGGCGATGCGCCAGGCCTGCCAGTTCGAGACGCCGACATAGCGGACCTTGCCGGCGGCAACCAGGTCGTCGAGCGCCCGCAGCGTTTCGTCGATCTGCGTCACCGTGTCGGTGCCGTGCAGCTGGTAGAGATCGATGTGATCGAGCTGTAGCCGCTCGAGGCTGCTCTCGACCGAATCCATGATGTGGCCGCGCGAGGAACCGCGCTGGTTCGGGCCGCCGCCCATGGCGCCATGAACCTTGGTGGCGATGATCACGTCCTGACGGTTGACGCCAAGGTTCCTGAGCGACTGGCCGAGAAGCCGTTCCGAGGCGCCGAAGGAATAGACATCCGCCGTGTCGAAGAAATTGACGCCGGCGGCGAGGGAGCGGGCAACGATCTCGTCGACGCCCTTCTGGTCGAGGCTGGCGATCAGGCCCCATTGGGCATTGTCGCCGGCCGCGCCGAACGTCATCGTGCCGAGGCAAAGTTCGGAGACGAACATCCCCGTATTTCCAAGTTGATTGTAACGCATGGTGGCTCCAGACGGGTTGAGAATAACTCGACCCATATAGGAACGAAACGTTCCGTTTCTATACGCTGGCTTAGTCAATGTCAGCCTGTGGCCTAAGGTCGGCTGCGCCTCATCTGGCGCCGAAAATCGCCGATCCAACCCTGACACTGGTCGCGCCGAAGGCGATCGCGGTTTCGTAGTCGCCGGACATGCCCATGGAGAGCTTGTCGACGCCGGCCTCGAGCCCAAGCTTTTCCAGCAGCGCGAAATGCGGACCGGGGTTCTCGTCGGCCGGCGGAATGCACATCAGCCCTTCGATGGCGAGGGCGTGAACCGAGCGGCAGCGGGCGACGAAGGCGACAGCCTCGCGTGGCTCGATGCCGGCCTTTTGCGGCTCGGAGCCGGTGTTGACCTGGACATAGAGCCTTGGCGTCCTGCCCTGCCTGGCGATTTCCTTGGCCAGCTCTGCGGCGATCTTTTCACGGTCGATGGTTTCGATGACGTCGAACAATGCCACCGCTTCCTTGGCCTTGTTCGATTGCAGCGGACCGATCAGATGCAGCTCGACGTCGGGAAACGCCGTCCGCAGTGCCGGCCATTTGGCTTGTGCTTCCTGGACGCGGTTTTCGCCGAAGACGCGCTGGCCGGCCTCGATGACGGGGCGGATATCGGCGGCGTCGAAGGTTTTCGAGACCGCGACCAGCGTCACCGCTCCGGCCTCACGGCCTGCCTCGCGCTCGGCGGCAGCGATCCTTGCCTTGACCGTGAAAAGCTGTTCGGCGGCGCTCGCCATGCCTATATCCTGCCTGTGTTTGGCTTTTCGCCGGATCGCCGCAGTTGACGGGTCCGGCAATCCATGGTGAACACCGCGACGACATTTCCTGAGCCGCCCGGGCATTGTCCGGCGGCTCGCGCATGCTTTTAAGTGAAAAACACCCGATGGCAACCGAACGATACAATCCGCGCGCGTCAGAGCCCAAATGGCAGAAGGCCTGGGACGCCAAGAAGCTGTTCGAAGCCGACAATGACGACCCGCGCCCGAAATACTACGTGCTGGAGATGTTCCCCTATCCGTCCGGGCGCATCCATATCGGCCATACCCGCAACTATACGATGGGCGATGTGGTGGCGCGCTACAAGCGGGCCAAGGGTTTCAATGTGCTGCACCCGATGGGCTGGGACGCCTTTGGCATGCCAGCCGAAAACGCGGCGATGCAGAACAAGGTCCATCCCAAGGACTGGACCTATCAGAACATCGCCGCCATGCGCGAGCAGCTCAAGGTCATGGGCCTGTCGCTCGATTGGGCGCGCGAGTTCGCCACCTGCGATGTCGACTACTATCACCGCCAGCAGATGCTGTTCCTCGATTTCGTCGAGAAGGGGCTGGTGACGCGCAAATCCTCCAAGGTCAACTGGGATCCGGAGGACATGACGGTGCTTGCCAACGAGCAGGTCATCGACGGACGCGGCTGGCGCTCAGGCGCGCTGGTGGAACAGCGCGAGCTGACGCAGTGGTTCTTCAAGATCACCGATTATGCGCAGGATCTGCTGGATTCGCTCGATCAGCTCGACGACTGGCCGGAAAAAGTGAAGCTGATGCAGGCGAACTGGATCGGCCGTTCAGAAGGGCTGCTGATCCGCTGGCCGCTGGTCAAGCCAATCGCCGGCGAGCATGAGCTCGAAGTCTATACGACCAGGCCCGACACCATCTTCGGCGCGTCCTTCATGGCGATTGCGGCCGACCATCCGCTGGCCAAAAAGGCCGCCGAGGACAATCCGGCGGTGGCAAAGTTCATCGACGAAGTCCGCCATATGGGCACTTCGGCGGCGGCCTTGGAGACGGCCGAGAAGAAGGGTTTCGATACCGGCACTCGCGTCGTCCATCCGTTCGACGAGAGGTGGACGCTACCCGTCTACGTCGCCAATTTCGTGCTGATGGACTATGGCACCGGCGCCATCTTCGGCTGCCCGGCACATGACCAGCGCGACCTCGACTTCGCCAACAGATACGGCCTTCCGGTCATTCCGGTGGTGATGCCGGAAGGCGAGAATCAAGGAAGCTTCCAGGTCATCGACGAGGCTTACGTCGATGATGGCGCGATGATCAATTCGCGCTTCCTCGACGGCATGAAGCCGGATCAGGCATTCGACGAGGTGGCGAAGCTGCTGGAACAAAGGACCATCGGCAACCGGCCGATGGCCGAGCGCAAGGTGAATTTCCGCCTGCGCGACTGGGGCATTTCGCGCCAGCGCTATTGGGGCTGCCCGATCCCGATGATCCATTGCGAGGATTGCGGCGTGGTGCCGGTGCCGAAAGCCGACCTGCCGGTCAAGCTGCCGGACGACATCGAGTTCGACCGGCCGGGCAATCCGCTCGATCGCCATCCGACATGGCGGCACGTCAAATGCCCGCGTTGCGGCAAGGATGCGCGGCGCGAAACCGACACGATGGACACATTTGTCGATTCTTCGTGGTATTTCGCGCGCTTCACCGCGCCGTGGGCAAACGATCCGACCGATCCCGAGGCCGCGACTGAATGGCTGCCGGTCGACCAGTATATTGGCGGTATTGAGCATGCGATCCTGCATTTGCTCTATTCGCGCTTTTTCACCCGCGCCATGCGCGAGACCGGCCATGTCGATCTCGCCGAGCCGTTCAGGGGCCTGTTCACGCAAGGCATGGTGGTACACGAGACCTATCGGGTTGGCGGCGCCTCGAACGGCCGCTGGCTTGCGCCAAGCGAGGTCAGGCTGGAAGACGCCGACGGCAAGCGCCGCGCCTTCGAAATCGCCACCGGCGAAGAGGCGGTGATCGGTCCGCTCGAAAAAATGTCGAAGTCGAAGAAGAATACGGTGAGTCCGGAAGAGATCACCGACGGCTACGGCGCCGATACGGCGCGCTGGTTCATGCTGTCGGACTCGCCGCCCGAGCGCGATGTCGAATGGACCGACGAGGGTGCGGCCGGCGCGCATCGCTTCATCCAGCGCATCTGGCGCCTGGTGTCGACGGCTGCCGAATCGCTCGCCGGAGTCCGGCCAGAGGCGGCGAAGGACGGCGAGGCCGGGACAGTGTCCAAGGCCGCGCACAAGATCCTGAAGTTGGTCGGCGAGGATATCGAAAAGCTCGCCTTCAACCGCGCCATCGCCCGCATCTATGAGCTCGCCAATGCCTTGACCGTACCGCTCAACGAGGCGGCAGAGGGCAAGGCCGGTCCGGCCCTGCAAGCGGCCTGCCGTGAGGCCGTCGAGATCCTGGTGCACCTGATCGCGCCGGTCATGCCGCATCTGGCCGAGGAGTGCTGGCAGACGCTCGGCGGCACCGACCTTGTCGCCGAACGGCCCTGGCCGGACTACGATGCCTCGCTTGTCGTCGACGCCGAGATCGTGCTGCCGGTCCAGGTCAACGGCAAGAAGCGCGGTGATTTGACAATTGCCCGCGACGCGGACCAAGGTGCGGTCGAAAAAGCGGTTCTGGCTCTCGAGTTCGTGCAGAAAGCGCTCGAAGGTAAGGCGCCGCGCAAGGTGATCATCGTGCCGCAGAGGATCGTCAATGTCGTTGCCTGATCCGAAAAAAGCGGAGCTGACGCTGCGCCGTGTCGTGCTTTACGGGCTGCTCGCCTCGGTGGCGCTGGTTTCCGCCTGCACGGTGCGGCCGCTCTATTCGAGCGCGCCGCTGATCGCCGGCTCGCAGGTCGGCGCCGCTGCCGAGCTGGCATCGATCTCGGTCAAGCCGGTCAAGACCCGCTACGCCCAGCAGGTCCGCAACAATTTGATCTTCGCGCTCGGCCAGGGCGCCGGCGAGCCGGCTTCGCCGGTCTATTCGCTTGATCTCGGCGTCTCCGAACTCGTCGAATCGGCGGCAATCGAGCAGGTCACGACCGACGAGGACGAGCCGACCGCCGGCACTGTGACGCTGACTGCCAACTATGTGCTCAGCGATGCCAAGACGGGCACGGTCATAGCGAGGGGCAAGCGCTCGATTCCGTCGTCATACGACAGGCCGCGCCAGGAATTCGCGTCATACCGGGCCCAGATCGACGCCGAGAACCGTGCGGCGCGCGAGCTGGCAGATGTGCTGCGGCTGTCGATTGCCCAGGATCTGATCAAGCACGGCAGGCCGGCGGCAAGCTAGGTCTTTCCAGAGTGCGCAATCTGCAAAAAAAGGCCGATTGCTCGGCCTTTTTTGTTCGTAGGACAGTCGCTTCAGCCGATCTTCTGCCCGGTCTTTGCCCAGTCGGCGAGGAACAGTTCCAGGCCCTTGTCGGTCAGCGGGTGCTTGACCAGCGCCTTGAGCGTCGCCGGCGGCGCGGTGATGACATCGGCACCGATCAGCGCCGCCTGCTTGACATGGTTCACGGTACGCACCGAAGCGGTCAGGATTTCAGTCTGGAAGTCATAATTGTCGTAGATGGTGCGGATATCGGCAATCAGCTCCATGCCGTCCCAGCCGCTGTCGTCGATGCGGCCGACGAAGGGCGAGATGAAGGAGGCGCCGGCCTTGGCGGCGAGCAGCGCCTGGGTGGCCGAGAAGCACAGCGTGACGTTGACCATGCGGCCGTCCGACCGGATGTCCTTGCAGGCTCTCAGGCCGTCGAGCGTCAGCGGCACCTTGATGCAGACATTGTCGGCGATCCTGGCCAGGATCTTGGCCTCCGCCATCATGTCCTTGTATTCGGTGGCGACGACTTCGGCCGAGACTGGGCCCTTGACGATCTCGCAGATCTCTCTTGTGACGTCGGCGATCTTGCCGCCGGATTTCAGGATCAGCGACGGATTGGTGGTTACGCCGTCGAGCAGCCCCAAATCGTTCAGCTCGCGGATTTCCTTGACATCGGCGGTGTCGACAAAAAATTTCATGGCGGTCTCCTGAAGATTTTTCATGTGCACGTCATGCACATTTGGGGTCGGACTTTGATCTAGACCAAAGTCGGGGCAAGGTCACGCCTCATGATCGAAGATTCGCCCTTTGTCGCGGCCGCACCGGTGCTGGTGCCGATGCCCGCCGAGCGCCCCTACACCTATGCCGTGCCGGCTGGCATGCGCGTCGTGCCGGGCTCGATCGTGCGCGTTCCGCTTGGGCCCCGCCAGGTCGCCGGCATCGTCTGGGACGGCGCCGTCGAAAAGGTCGACGCGAAGAAATTGCGGCCGATCGAGCAGGTTTTCGACTGCCCGCCGATCGACCGCGCGATGCGGCGTTTTGTCGATTGGGTGGCGCAGTACACGCTGTCGCCGCCCGGCATGGTGGCGCGCATGCTGCTCAGGGCGCCGGAGGCGTTCGATCCGGAGCCGTGGATCGAAGGGCTGCAGCGCACCTTCGCCAAGCCCGACCGGATGACGGAGGCGAGGATGCGCGTGCTGGAGACAGCCGAAGGCGGACTTGCCTGGACACGATCCGGCCTGGCGCATGCGGCAGGCGTGTCGTCGACGGTGGTGGACGGGCTGCGGGCGCAGGGCGTATTCCAGACGGTGATGATCCCGCCGCGGCCGGTGGTCGCAGCACCCGATCCCGGCTACGCCGTGCCTTCACTGATGCCGGACCAGAGCGAAGCAGCCGAGATGCTGCGCACCAACGTCGCGACCGGCACATTCGGCGTCACCCTGCTCGATGGTGTAACCGGATCCGGCAAGACGGAGGTCTATTTCGAGGCGGTTGCGGCCGCGCTCGATCGCGGCAAGCAGGTGCTGATCCTGCTGCCGGAAATTGCGCTGACCCACGCTTTTCTCGAACGCTTCCAGGAGCGGTTCGGTGCCAAGCCGGCGGAATGGCACTCGGATCTGCCGCCAAGGATGCGCGAAAAGGTCTGGCGGCAGGTAGCGGAAGGCGGCGTGCGGGTCGTCGCCGGCGCGCGCTCGGCGCTGTTCCTGCCGTTCAGGGAGCTTGGATTGATCGTAGTCGACGAAGAGCACGATCCCGCCTACAAGCAGGAGGATCGCGTCTTTTACAACGCGCGCGACATGGCCGTGGTGCGCAGCCATATCGGCGGCTTTCCGGTCGTGCTCGCCTCGGCGACACCGTCGGTCGAAAGCCGGGTCAATGCCAGCCAGGGCCGCTACAGCAGGGCGGTGCTTTCGGCGCGCTTTGCCGAGGCGGCACTTCCCGATCTCAAGACGATCGACATGCGCCGCGCGCCGCCTGCACGCGGCGGCTTCCTGTCGCCTGTACTGCTCGGCCATATACGGCAGACGCTGGAAAGAAAGGAACAGTCGCTGCTGTTCCTCAACCGGCGCGGTTATGCGCCGCTGACGCTCTGCCGGGTCTGCGGCCATCGCTTCGGCTGTCCGGTCTGCTCGGCCTGGCTGGTCGAGCACCGCTTTCGCGGCCAGCTCGTCTGCCACCACTGCGGGCACAATGAACGCCGGCCCGAAGCCTGTCCGGAATGCGGCACGCTCGATCATCTGGTCGCCTGCGGGCCGGGCGTCGAGCGCATCGCCGAGGAGGTCGTCGCGCATTTCCCCGATGCCCGCACCATCGTACTGTCGTCCGACCTGATGGGCGGCGTGCGGCGGCTGCGGCTCGAGCTTGAAGCCATCGCCAATGGCGAGGCCGACATCGTCATCGGCACGCAACTCGTCGCCAAGGGCCATAATTTCCCCAACATGACGCTGGTCGGTGTGGTCGATGCCGATCTCGGCCTTGCCAATGGCGACCCGCGCGCCGCCGAGCGCACCTTCCAACTGCTCAGCCAGGTGACCGGCCGCGCCGGTCGCACCGGCAAGAAAAGCCTCGGCCTGCTGCAGACCTTCCAACCCGACCACCCGGTGATGCGCGCGATCGTCTCAGGCGATGCCGAGGCCTTCTACGAGCGCGAGATCGCCGAGCGTGAGCGGGCGGGGCTGCCGCCCTTCGGCAGGCTCGCCGGCGTCATCGTCAGCGCGGCGACACGGGCCGAAGCCGAAGGGCACGCCCGTGGCCTGCGTCGCGCCGCGCCGCAAGCCGCCGACCTATTCGTGCTCGGCCCGGCCGAGGCGCCGCTGTCATTGATCGGCGGCCGCCATCGCTTTCGCCTGCTGATCCAGGGCGAGCGGCGCGCCGACATGCAAGGGTTCATTCGCACCATGCTGGCCGAGGGACCGAAGATAAGGGGCTCGGTGCGAGTCCAGGTCGACATCGACCCGCAGAGCTTTTTGTAAGCTGTCGAATTACCCTTTCGAGGCGCGTTCGGTGAATGGGTTCAGGTAAGGCACGTCGAGAATCGCAAAATGCCGGGTGTTGGCCGTCAAAACTGACAGGCCGTGCAAACGGGCAGTAGCTGCGATCAGAACGTCCGCCAGACCCGGATTGGCGCCTCTGGCGATCGTGGCGTCTTCCAGTTTTCCGGCTTCTCGCGCGATTGCTAAATCGATGGGAAGGACTCGCTGGTTGAACTCTAGAAGCAACCTTTCGAACCACTCATTGATGCGCTCTGCCTTCATATGCCCGCCCGCCCGCTTCAGTTTCGCGATTCCTCGTTCCACCTCCAAGATGACGATCGACGAGAGCTGCCAAGAGCCGCGTTCTCCTTGGTCGGCAACCCAGTTCTGCACGTGTGACGGAAACAAAGGCCGACCGGGTGCAAATGCCGAGAGAAAAGACGTCTCAAGCAGATAGCCGGTCAAAACTCCACTTCCCGCGACGGCGATTCGTTTCGCTCAAGCTCAATGCCGCCTGGATACTGAAGCAGGAAATCCACGAAGTCTTTTTGGCTGTTCTGCGGATAAAGTTTCCGTCCCTCACCGATTGGCACCACCATGACTGCGGGCTTGCCGTGCTTGGTGATAACCGTGGGCTCACCGTTCTCGGCAGCCTTCACAAGTGCGGAAAGGCTGGCCTTTGCCTCTCGTAGTTGCATCGTCTTCATGCCCGGAACCCTTGTGGTCTCATGTAGTCACAATATGGGAATTGTGCACAAAAAACAGCGCGTTGTGTAACGTCCTGTTAGCCCGGTCGAGACAACGGTCGGGCTCGCGTTGGGCTGACGCGCCGTAAATTGCGACGGCCCATCTGGCGCATGTCTCTTGCTTCGCTAGAATGCCCGAAAATTTTGAATATCCATTTACGAGGGGACAAGGATGGAATTTGCGTTTCCATGGCCGATGAGCCAGGGCGAGTGGCTGGCATGGTCAAGCGCCGTCGTGACCTTGCTTTTCGGGCTGCTGCTGTTCCTGGCGCCAGGGCTGGCCTTCCGGATTCTCAGGCTGCAGGTCAAGCCCGAGAAGGCGGCGGCGATCGCCGAAGGTCGCGGCAGGATGTCGGGCTTCTATCTCGGTGTCAGCCTGTGCTGCATCCTCTTGGCGCAGCCGCTGCTCTATATGGCGCTCGGCTTCTCCTGGCTGTTCACCGCCTTCGGCCGGCTGCTATCGATGATGTCGGACGGCGCCAACACGCCGTTCAACTGGGCTTCCATCGTCGTCGAGCTGGTGCTGGCGGCGCTGCCGCTTGCCTTCGCCTTCGGCTTTTTGCCCTGAATCAGGGATCAATCCGGGGTTGGTTGCTGAACTCGCCCGGCGGATGCGACAATAGTGCCTGAAAACCATGCCGGACGACGCATTGCGGTCTGAAAATGCCTGTGCTAGACGGCAATCGACTTTCGACCGGGGATAGCGGAAGCCGCGCCTCCGTGCTTGGAAAAATGCAGTAAGGTCAAAGATTTAGCCAGCGTTTTTGCTCGCGCCAACAATCTGCGGCCTGTCAGACAAGAGAAAAGACGGTCCGTGGCCCAATCGTCATCGCCAATCTCAGGTGTCGCAGAACGCTATGCGGGTTCGCTGTTCGAACTCGCGCTGCAGGCCAATTCGGTCGCCGGCGTCGAGGCCGACCTCAACAGGTTCGAAACGATGCTCGAAGGCAGCGCTGACCTTTCGCGGCTGATCAGGAGCCCTGTCTTCTCCAGCGAGGACCAGGCCAAGGCGATCGCCGCGATCGCCGACAGAGCAGGGATTACCGGCCTCACCGGCAATTTCCTGCGCGTCGTTGCCCAGAATCGCCGGCTGTTCGCCGTGCCCGGCATGATCAAGGCGTTCCGCCAGATCGCCGCCGAACACCGCGGCGAGACCGCTGCCGAGGTCACCTCGGCGCATGCGCTGACGCCTGCCCAGGAAACCGAGCTGAAAGCAGCGCTGAAAAGCGTCGCCGGCAAGGACGTGGCGATCACGGTCACCGTCGATCCGTCGCTGCTCGGCGGACTGGTGGTCAAGATCGGCTCGCGCCAGATCGATACGTCGCTCAAAACCAAACTCAATTCGCTCAAGCTTGCACTGAAAGAGGTCGGCTGATGGACATCCGCGCCGCGGAAATTTCCGCAATTCTGAAAGACCAGATCAAGAATTTCGGCAAGGAGGCCGAGGTCTCCGAAGTCGGCCAGGTGCTGTCCGTCGGTGACGGTATCGCCCGCGTCTACGGCCTCGACAATGTCCAGGCCGGCGAGATGGTCGAGTTCCCCGGCGGCATCCGCGGCATGGCGCTCAACCTCGAAGCCGACAATGTCGGCGTCGTCATCTTCGGCGCCGACCGCGACATCAAGGAAGGCGACACCGTCAAGCGCACCGGCGCCATCGTCGATGCGCCCGTCGGCATGGGCCTGCTCGGCCGCGTCGTCGACGCGCTCGGCAACCCGATCGACGGCAAAGGCCCGATCCAGGCCACCGAACGCAAGCGCGTCGACGTCAAGGCGCCCGGCATCATCCCGCGCAAATCGGTGAACGAGCCGATGTCGACTGGCCTCAAGGCCATCGACGCGCTGATCCCGGTCGGCCGCGGCCAGCGCGAGCTGGTCATCGGCGACCGCCAGACCGGCAAGACCGCGATCATCCTCGACACCATGCTCAACCAGAAATCGGTGCACGACAACGGCCCTGAGAAGGAAAAGCTGTACTGCGTCTATGTCGCCGTCGGCCAGAAGCGCTCGACGGTGGCGCAGTTCGTCAAGGTCCTGGAAGAGCGCGGCGCGCTCGACTATTCGATCATCATCGCCGCGACCGCCTCCGATCCGGCGCCGATGCAGTTCCTGGCGCCGTTCACCGCCTGCACCATGGGCGAATATTTCCGCGACAACGGCATGCACGCGCTGATCAGCTACGACGACCTGTCGAAGCAGGCCGTCGCCTATCGCCAGATGTCGCTGCTGCTGCGCCGTCCGCCGGGCCGCGAGGCCTATCCCGGCGACGTCTTCTACCTGCACTCGCGCCTGCTCGAGCGCGCCGCCAAGCTTAATGACGAAAATGGCGGTGGGTCTCTGACTGCGCTGCCGATCATCGAAACGCAGGCCAACGACGTGTCGGCCTATATCCCGACCAACGTCATCTCGATCACCGACGGCCAGATCTTCCTGGAAACCAATCTGTTCTTCCAGGGCGTGCGCCCGGCGGTCAATGTCGGCCTTTCGGTGTCGCGCGTCGGCTCCTCGGCGCAGATCAAGGCGATGAAGCAGGTTGCCGGATCGATCAAGGGCGAGCTCGCGCAGTACCGCGAAATGGCTGCTTTCGCGCAGTTCGGCTCCGACCTCGATGCCGCCACGCAACGCCTGCTCAACCGCGGCTCGCGCCTGACCGAGCTGTTGAAGCAGCCGCAATTCTCGCCGCTCAAGGTCGAGGAGCAGGTCGCGGTGATCTTCGCCGGCGTCAACGGCTATCTCGACAAGCTGACGATCAACCAGGTCGGCAAGTTCGAGCATGGCCTGTTGTCGCATATGCGCTCGGCCGGCAAGGACGTGCTCGACGGCATCCGCAAGGAGAAGGCGCTGTCCGACGATCTGCGCGCCAGGCTGAAGGCAGAAATCGACGCCTTCGCCAAGACCTTTGCTTGAGCAGGACGGACGGGATCAGGTTTGAAGCATGCCTTCGTTAAAAGACCTTCGTAACCGTATCGCCTCGGTCAAGGCGACGCAGAAGATCACCAAGGCGATGCAGATGGTCGCCGCGGCGAAGCTGCGTCGCGCGCAGGAAGCGGCGGAAGCGGCGCGTCCCTATTCGGAGCGCATGGGCGCGGTGCTGGCCAATATCACCCAGGCGATCGGCGGCGGCGGCGATGCCCCGGCGCTGATGACCGGCACCGGCAAGGACGACGTGCATCTGCTTGTTGTCTGCACGGCCGAACGCGGCCTGTGCGGCGGCTTCAATTCGCAGATCGCCCGTTTTGCCCGCGACCACATCCGCAAGCTTCTGGCCGACGGCAAGCAGGTCAAGATCATCTGCGTCGGCAAGAAGGGGTTTGACATATTGCGCCGCGACTACGGCGCGCTGATCATCGAGCGTGTCGACCTGCGCGAGGTCAAGACGCTGGGCTTCGTCAATGCCGATGCCATCGCCAAGAAGGTGATCCACCTGTTCAACGAAGGCGGCTTCGATATCTGCACGCTGTTCTATTCGCAGTTCAAGTCGGTGATCAGCCAGATCCCGACGGCGCAGCAAATTATCCCGGCGGGCGCGCCTGCGGCTGGCGCGGAAGTGAGGGATGGCGGCAGCGCCGTCTACGAATACGAGCCGGAGCCGGGCGAGATCCTCTCCGATCTCATCCCGCGCAACATTTCCGTGCAGGTTTTTCGCGCGCTGCTCGAGAATGCTGCCGGCGAGATGGGCGCCAAGATGAGCGCCATGGACAATGCGACGCGCAACGCCGGCGACATGATCAACAAATTGTCGATCACCTACAACCGCCAGCGGCAGGCGCAGATCACCAAGGAATTGATCGAAATCATTTCGGGCGCCGAGGCGCTCTAGGCACGCTCACAAGGAGGTCATCGACCTCAAGCGTGTGAGAAACAAAGAGACGAAAAGGGTAAGGACGATGGCGAAAGCAGCGACCCCGAAGACGGCAGCCCCGAAGACCGCGGCACCAGCGAAGGCTCCGGCAGCAGCAAAGGCCGCTCCGGCCAAGAAAGCGGCAGCAACCAAGGTCGCCGCTGTGAATGCGCCGGCCGCCACCATCAAGAAAACCGGCCTGGCAGGCAAGGTTCGCCAGGTCATCGGCGCCGTTGTCGACGTCCAGTTCGGCGAACATCTACCGGCGATCCTGAACGCGCTTGAGACGATCAACGTCGGCAATCGCCTGGTGCTAGAGGTGGCCCAGCATCTGGGCGAAAACACCGTGCGCTGCATCGCCATGGACTCGACCGAAGGTTTGGTCCGTGGCCAGGACGTCTATGATACCGGCGCTCCGATCACCGTGCCGGTCGGCCCGGGCATGCTCGGCCGCATCATCAACGTCATCGGCGAGCCGGTCGACGAGGCAGGCCCGGTCGACGGCATCGAGATGCGCTCGATCCATCAGCCGGCGCCGACCTATGTCGAGCAGTCGACGGAAGCGCAGATCCTGGTCACCGGCATCAAGGTGCTCGACCTGCTGGCCCCCTATGCCCGCGGCGGCAAGATCGGCCTGTTCGGCGGCGCCGGCGTCGGCAAGACGGTGCTGATCCAGGAACTGATCAACAACGTCGCCAAGGCGCATGGCGGCTTCTCGGTGTTCGCCGGCGTCGGCGAGCGCACCCGCGAAGGCAACGACCTCTATCACGAGTTCATCGAGTCCGGCGTCAACAAGAAGGGCGGCGGCGAAGGCTCCAAGGCCGCGCTCGTCTATGGCCAGATGAACGAGCCGCCGGGCGCCCGCGCCCGCGTCGGCCTGACCGGGCTGACGGTTGCCGAATATTTCCGCGATCAGGGCCAGGACGTGCTGTTCTTCGTAGACAACATCTTCCGTTTCACGCAGGCGGGCTCGGAAGTGTCGGCGCTGCTCGGCCGCATTCCTTCGGCCGTGGGCTACCAGCCGACGCTGGCTACCGACATGGGGGCGCTGCAGGAGCGTATCACCACGACGACCAAGGGTTCGATCACCTCGGTGCAGGCGATCTATGTGCCGGCCGACGACCTGACCGACCCTGCACCGGCGACCTCGTTCGCCCACCTCGACGCGACGACCGTGCTCAACCGTGCGATTTCGGAAAAGGGCATCTATCCGGCGGTCGATCCGCTCGATTCGACCTCGCGCATGCTCGACCCGATGGTTGTCGGCGAAGAGCATTACCAGGTCGCCCGCCAGGTGCAGTCGATCCTTCAGCGCTACAAGTCGCTGCAGGACATCATCGCCATCCTGGGCATGGACGAGCTGTCGGAAGAGGATAAGCAGACCGTGGCCCGCGCCCGCAAGATCGAGCGCTTCCTGTCGCAGCCCTTCTTCGTCGCCGAAGTGTTCACCGGCGCACCGGGCAAGCTGGTCGACCTCGCCGACACCATCAAGGGCTTCAAGGGCCTTTGCAACGGCGACTACGACCATCTGCCAGAAGCCGCCTTCTACATGGTCGGCGGCATCGAGGAAGCGGTCGAGAAGGCACAGCGCCTGGCCGCTGAAGCGGCCTGATGGTGAATGGTCAATAGTGAATTGTGAATGGGGAGTAGCGGATAGGAAATCGGGGCTGAGTGAAGGTCATTCTTTCTGACCGTTCACCATTCACCATTCACCAGTCGCTAGATTGATCATGCCTGAAGCTTTCAAATTCGAACTGGTCTCGCCGGAGCGCCTCTTGGTTTCCGAGCAGGTCGAATCCGTCGTCATCCCGGGCGCCGAAGGCGAGATGACTGTCATGGCGCATCACGCACCGGTCATGACCACAATCAAGCCGGGCGTCGTTACGCTGAAGACCGCGCAAGGCAAGGAAGAGCGCTATGTGGTGTTCGGCGGCTTTGCCGACATCGTTCCGGCCGGCTGCACGCTGCTCGCCGAATCGGCTGTGGCCGTCGGCGACATCGACCGCGCCGACCTTGCCCGCCGCATCCAGGAGGCGAGGGAAGACGCCGCCGACGCCAAGGACGACCAGACCCGCAGCAAGGCCGAGCAGTTCCTCAACCAGCTCACCACGCTCGAAGGCGCCATCCTGCCGGCTTGAGGTTCGCTCAAATGACTAACTGAAAAAGCGGGCTTGCCCCGCTTTTTTGTTTGGTGGACAGTCTGGCTGCCTTGGCGTGGGGGGTGGCCGATGACAAAACAAGCAGTGCAACAAGAAACTATCTCGCGATCCAGATGGTCGACGGCCCTGGTGTCGGCCTTTGGCGGCCCGTTTGGCGGGTTCCTCTGGATCGGCAGCGGCAAACTGGCGGTCGCTAGCCTGGTGGTGATCAGCGCCGTCGTTTTCGCGCTTGTTTACATTGGCTTTCCGGTATTGCCTGGCGTCGATCTTGCTTGGTGGGCCAATTTTTCAGGGATCGGTTTGATGGCCCTGTGGGCAGCGATCGTTGTTCCCTTCGCGCACCGGTTCAAGCCGGACAGATGGTACGCGCGTGGGCTTTCGGTGCTGGTGCTCGTCTTTCTGACTTCGTATCCGGCTGCATTCGCAATACGCGCGTTCCTGCTCCAGCCTTTTTCGATTCCCTCCAGCAGCATGGTGCCGACGTTGCAGGGAGGCGACTATCTCTTCGTCTCCAAAATGGCATACGGCTACAGCCGCTACAGCGTGCCGTTCAACTTGCTTCCCGTTGATGGACGTATATTCGGCGCGGAACCCAAAAGGGGAGATCTGGTTGTCTTCAAGTTCCCGCCCGATCCGAGCGTGGACTACATCCAGCGGATCGTCGGCCTTCCCGGCGAGAAGATCCAGATCATCGGCGGGGTGCTTCACATCAACGATGTCGCAGTGGGACTCGACGATATCGGCACTTTTTCGTCCGACGAGTTCTCGAAAGCCAAACTTCAACGCGAAACTCTGCCGGGGGGCGTCACCACCCATTCCGTCCTCAACCTTACCGACAACTCGATCGGCGACAATACGCGTGTGTTTGAGGTGCCCGAAGGCCACTACTTCGTGCTTGGTGACAATCGCGACAATGCCTCCGACAGCCGGTTCAGTGTCGGGTTTGTTCCCTATGAAAATCTGGTCGGCAAGGCCGTGCGGCTGTTCTGGAATTCCAAAGGTACCGATTATTCGTCTCGACAGACGCTGAACGGCCAGGCGAGCAAGTAGCTCAAACTGTCAGTGCCTCTACTGCGCGCATGACGCCGCGCAGTTCGGCGAGGCCCTTCAGGCGGCCGATGCAGGAATAGCCGGGGTTCACCTTCTTGCCGATGTCGTCGACGATCGCGTGGCCATGGTCCGGACGCATCGGCACCTGCCAGTCCGCCCTGCCTGCCGCCTTGCGCCGCCGCTCTTCGCCAATCAGCGCCGACACGACCGCCACCATGTCGGTGTCGCCGTCGAGGTGCTCGGCTTCGTGGAAGGAGCCGTCTGGCTCCTTGGTGACGTTGCGCAGATGGGCGAAATGGATGTTTTCGGCGAAGGCCTTGGCCATTGCGGGCAGATCGTTCTGCGCGCCCGCGCCGTAGGAGCCGGTGCACAGCGTCAGCCCGTTAGCCGGCGAAGCGACCGCGTCGAGCAGCGCGCGGGCATGATTGGCGTTGGAAACGATGCGCGGCAGGCCGAACAGCGAAAAGGGCGGATCGTCGGGGTGGATCGCCATCCTGACGCCGGCCTCTTCGGCCACCGGCACGATCTCGCGCAGGAAGGCAAACAGGGTTTCGCGCAGGCCTTCGGTGGAGACGTCCTTGTAGAGGTCGAGGGCGCGGCGGAAGCTTGCGCGATCGAAGATGAATTCGCGCGCCGGCACCCAGCCGATCAGGTTGCGCTCCAGCCTTGCCTTGTCGCTGTCGCTCATCCCTTGCAGCCGCGCACGCGCGGCCTCGATACGGACCGGTGGGTGATCGGCCTCCGCCCCTTCTCGCTCAAGGATGAAGACGTCATAGGCGCAGAGCTCGACGACATCGAAGCGCAGCGCGGTGCCGCCATGCGGCATGGGATAATCGAGGTCGGTGCGCGTCCAGTCGGTGATCGCCATGAAATTATAGCAGACGGTATTGATCCCGGCGGCGGCGACGGAGCGGACCGACGCCTTGTAATTGTCGATCAGGGTGCGCCAGTTGCCGCTGCGGGTCTTGATGTCCTCATGGACGACGATGCTCTCGACCACATCCCAGGTCAGGCCTGCTGCCTCGATGTCGGCCTTGCGCCTGGCGATCTCGTCCGCCGGCCAGGCGCGGCCGTCATTGAGGTGATGCAGCGCGCTGACGATGCCGACGGCGCCGGCTTGACGGACATGGGCAAGCGTCACCGGATCGTCCGGCCCGAACCAGCGCCAGGTCTGTCTCATGGCTTCTCACTCCCTATGCCAAGCGCCGCGAAGGCAGCGGCAGGTCCGCCCCGCCGCAGGCGCTCGAGATGGGCTGCCGTCAGATCGATCAGTGTCATGCGGTGGGAATGGTCCTTGGCGAAGCCGGCGAGATCGAATATCGCTGTCACCGTTTCATCAGCCGGCCGGCTGCCGAGCGCCGTAAGCCGAGCGTCGATCGGGTCGGTAAAATGGGCTTCCGGCAAGGTTTTGCCGCGCGCCTCGCAAGCGGTGATCCAAGCCGCCACCACCAGCATGAGATGCGCGGGCAGGTCACCGGCGCCCAGCCGATCGAGGGCAGAGGCGACGATGCGCTGCGGCAGCTTCTGGCTGCCGTCATTGGCGATCTGCGCCGTGCGATGGGCGAGCGCGGTGTTCGAATAGCGTTCGGCGAGCTGGGCCGTGTAGCCGGCCGTATCGAGCCCGGCGTCCTGCGGCAGCGTCGGGATGGCCTCGGCCCATAGTCCGTCGACGAATTGCCGGATCGCCGGATCGGCAAAGGCGCGGTCGACCGTGTCGTAGCCGCTGAGCAGGCCGAGATAGGCGATTGCCGAATGCGAACCGTTGAGCAGCCGCAGCTTCATGTCCTCGAAGGGCCCGACGTCGCCGACCATGGTGACGCCGAACTTTTCCCAGGCCGGCCTGCCAGCCGGGAAATCGTCTTCGACCACCCATTGGCAGAACGGCTCGGTCATCACCGGCCAGGCATCCTCGACGCCGAGCTCGACGGCGATACGCGCCCGGTCGGCGTCGGTAGTCGCCGGCACGATGCGGTCGACCATGCTCGACGGAAACGCGACGCCGTCGGCGATGTGGGCGGCGAGCCTGGCATCGCCTGAAGTGGCGAGCCTGGCATCGCGCAGTGCGGCGAATTCGACCAGCAGGCGGTGCAGCGTGGCGCCATTGGCCGGAAGGTTGTCGCAGCAGAGCACGGTGAAAGGCTGGATGCCTGCGGCACGGCGGCGCGACAGCGCCTCGGTCAGGAAACCATGCGCCGTCCGTGGCATTTGCGGGTTGGCCAGATCATGGACGATGTCGGGGTGGGTATTGTCGAGGCCGCCGCCGGCTGCCCTCAAATAGGCCTTTTCGGTGATCGTCAGCGTGACGATGCGGGTGCGCTGATCGGTCAGGGCGGCGAGCACCGCAGCCGGATCTTCCGGTGCCACCAGCAGCGACAGGATCGAGCCGACGACGCGCAGCTCTTCGCCGATGCTGCTCCTGATCGCCAGCGTGTAGAGGCCATCCTGCGGCGCCAGTGCGTCGCGCGTGTCAGGACTGCGCAAGGACACGCCGACAATGCCCCAGTCCGCCTCGCCCGCCGCCAGGCAGTCGTCGACATAGGCCGCCTGGTGGGCGCGATGGAAGGCACCGACGCCGAGATGGACGATGCCCGGTGCAATAGCGCCGCGGGCGTAGCGCGGGACCGCGACCGAAGCCGGCAGTGCCTTCAGCGTGCTGTTGGAAAGGCGTCTATTGGTCATTGCGCCACGTGTCTGATCGAGATTGTTGGGTCACTGCTGGCAGGCGGCGTAACACCCGATGCCGTCACGCACAATGGGCAATGGCCGACGAAAAGTCATCATACAACAACCCAGTTTTTGTATGTTGACATTATTTCTTTCCAACCCTACCGATGTTCGGATTGGGAGGATTCACGTGGCCGCATTGACGGATCCGGACTTGCTGTTTGCCGCCGAGGCGCGCCCGCGTTCGTTGGCCCGCGATCTCTATGCCGCGGTCAAAGACCTTCCGATCGTCAGCCCGCACGGCCACACCGATCCGCGCTGGTATGCGCTCAACGAGGCGTTTCCCGATCCGGCGCAGTTGCTGATCGTGCCGGACCACTACATTTTCCGCATGCTGTTCAGCCAGGGCGTTCGGCTTGAGGAGCTTGGTGTGCCGACGCTTGACGGCTCGCCGGTTGAAACCGACGGCAGAACGATCTGGCGGTGCTTCGCCGAGCATTATTACCTGTTCCGCGGCACGCCGACCCGGCTGTGGTTCGACCATGTGCTTGCCCATCTGTTCGGCATCGACGAGCCGCTGACGGCCGCAACCGCCGACCGCCATTACGATATGATCTCGACCTTGCTGCAGTGGGAGAATTTTCGCCCGCGAGCGCTGTTCGAGCGCTTCAATATTGAAGTCATCGCAACGACCGAAGGCGCGCTCGACGATCTCAGATGGCACCAGATGATCCGCGACAGCGGCTGGGACGGCCGCGTCGTCACCGCCTATCGGCCGGATGCGATCGTCGATCCCGACTTCGAAGGGTTCTCGGCCAATCTCGACCGGCTTGGCGAGATCACCGGCTGCGACACCGGCAATTGGGCCGGCTATCTCGATGCGCATCGCCAGCGGCGCGCCTTCTTCAAGAGCTTTGGCGCGACTTCCTCCGATCACGGCCATTCGACGGCCGAAACCGCCAATCTCTCGGATGCCGCCGCGCAGAAGCTGTTCAACCGCATCCGCCGGGGCTCGGACGACGAGCGCGAGCGAAAGCTGTTCCGCGCCCAGATGCTGACCGAGATGGCCAAGATGAGCCGCGACGACGGGCTGGTCCTGCAGATCCATCCCGGCTCCTGGCGCAATCATTCGCCGGCTATCTTTCGGAAGTTCGGCAGGGACAAAGGCTTCGATATTCCGACGCGAACCGACTATGTGACGGCGCTGAAGCCGCTGCTCGACTGCGTCGGGCTGGAGCGCGACCTCACCATCATCCTCTTCACCCTCGACGAGACCAGCTATGCGCGCGAGCTGGCGCCGCTCGCCGGCGTCTACCCGGCATTGAAGCTCGGGCCGGCCTGGTGGTTCCACGACAGCCCCGAAGGCATGCGCAGGTTCCGTGAGATGACCACCGAAACCGCCGGTTTCTACAACACCGTCGGTTTCAACGACGATACCCGCGCCTTTCCATCCATACCGGCCCGCCATGATGTGGCGCGCCGGGTCGATTGCGCTTTTCTGGCGCGTCTCGTCGCCGAGCAGCGGCGCGGCGAGGACGAGGCGCACGAGCTGGCGCAGGAACTTGCCTATACGCTCGCGAAAAAGGCGTACCGGCTCTAACGGCGCTTGCCGCCATCGTTCAAACGGGAGGAAACCAATGCTGCATTTTTCGAGACTGGCGGGGGCTACGCTAGTTGCCGCCGCACTGCTGGCCGGAACGGCAAGCGCTCAGACGGTTCTGCGCTCGTCCGACACCCACCCGGACGGCTATCCGACGGTCGAGGCGGTCAAATATTTCGGCGAGCTGGTGAAAGAGCGCACGGCCGGCCGCTATGTGGTCGAGATCTATCCTTCCGCGCAACTTGGCGAGGAAAAGGACACGATCGAGCAGGTGCGCACCGGCGTGATCGATCTCAACCGCGTCTCGATGGCGCCGTTCAACGGGCTCATCCCGGAGACCACCGTGCCCTCGCTGCCCTACATCTTCCGTTCGGAAGAGCATATGCACAAGGTCATGGACGGGGCGATCGGCGACCAGATCGCGGCGGCGTTCGACCAGGTCGGGCTGGTGTTGCTCGCCTTTTACGACGGCGGCTCGCGCTCCTTCTACAATTCGAAGAAGCCGATCAACACCGTAGCCGACATGGCCGGGATGAAGTTCCGCGTCATCCAGTCCGACATCTTCGTCGACATGGTGGCGGCACTTGGCGCCAACGCGACGCCGATGCCGTATGGCGAAGTGTATTCGGCGATCGAGACCGGGGTGATCGACGGCGCGGAGAACAATTTTCCGAGCTACGACACCGCCAAGCACGCGGAAGTCGCCAAATACTATTCGCTCGACGAGCACACGATGGTGCCGGAAGCCTTCGTCATGGCGAAGTCGAGCTGGGACAAGCTGACGCCGGAAGACCAGGCGATCTTCAAGGCGGCCGCCAAGGAGAGCGTCGCCAAGCAGCGCGAGCTGTGGACCGCCAAGGTCAAGGAATCGCGCGCCAAGGTCGAGGCGGCCGGTTCGCAGATCACGACGCCGGACAAGCAGCCCTTCATCGACGCGATGGGGCCGGTCTACGAGAAGCACGTCAAGGACGACAAGCTGAAGGCCATGGTCGAAGCCATCAAGGCCGTGCAGTGATCAAGCGGCGGCGCGGACATTCCGTGCCGCCATCCTCCTGGGGAGAAAACCGGTGACTTCCAGCCCAAGACCAACACCGCTTCTGTCCGGCGTCGCGCAAGTGATGTCGCGCGTCAGCACGGCGGCGCTGTCGATCGCCGGCATCGGGCTGGTGCTGATGACCGCCTTCGTCGCCTGGCAGGTATTCGGCCGTTATGTTCTGAACCGTTCGCCGAGCTGGACCGAGCCGGGCTCGGTGATGCTGATGAGCTGGTTCATTTTCCTCGGCGCTGCCGTCGGCGTGCGCGAGAACTATCACCTCGGCTTTGACGTCCTGCTCTACGTGCTGCCGAAAGGCGGCAAGCGCTGGCTGCGGATGATTTCGGACCTCGTCGCGCTCGCCTTCGGCATCGGCATGATCTGGTACGGCAGTCAGCTGGTCGCATTGACCTGGGGCTCTGTCTTGCCGTCGCTCGGCATATCGGGGGGCTGGGACTACGTCCCGCTTGTGGCGGGAGGCGCGCTCATCGTGCTCTTCACGCTGGAGCGCATTGTGCTTCGCCTCTCCGGCGCGCCGATCGACGATGCCCTCGATGAACTGCCGCCGGCCGAAGTCGCGGCCGAACTCGACACCGCCAACGTGAAGGTCTGACGCCATGGAACTGTGGATTCTCTTCGGCGTCTTCACCCTGCTGATGCTTATCGGCACGCCGATCGCTTTCTGCCTCGGCGTCGCAAGCCTCGCCACCGTCCTCTATATGGGCCTGCCGCCGCTGATCGTGTTCCAGCGCCTGAATTCCGGCATGAGCGTCTTTTCACTGCTGGCCATTCCGTTTTTCATCTACGCCGGCGACTTGATGGTGCGCGGCGGCATCGCCAGCAAGATCGTTGCCTTCGCCGGCTCGCTCGTCGGCCATTTGCGCGGCGGCCTCGGGCAGGTCAACATTGCAACCGCTACACTGTTCGGCGGCATTTCCGGCTCAGCGGTGGCGGAGGCAGCGGCGGTAGGCGGCCTGATGATCCCGCAGATGAAGGCGCGTGGATATGGAGCGGACTACGCCGTCAACGTCACGTCGATGGCGGCACTGATCGCGCTGCTGCTGCCGCCGTCGCACAACATGATCATCTACTCGATCTCGGCAGGCGGAAAGATCTCCATCGCCGATCTGTTCACGGCCGGCATCATCCCGGGCCTGCTGCTGGCCCTGTCGCTGATGGTCACCGCCTATATCGTGGCGCGCTCCCGCGGCTATCCGACCGAGGCGTTTCCGGGCTTCACCGCGGTCGCGCATCTTTTCGCCGTCGCCGTGCCCGGCCTGCTGTTGATCGCGATCATCTTCGGCGGCGTGCGATCGGGCGTCTTCACCGCCACCGAGAGTTCCTGTATCGCCGTCATCTATGCGCTGCTCGTGACCGTCTTCGTTTACCGGCAGATGACCTGGGAAGGGTTCGTTCATGCTACCCATGGCGCCGTGCGCACCACGGCCATGGTGCTGCTCATCATCGGCATGGCGGCGGCGTTCTCGTGGCTGATGGCCTTCCTGAAAGTGCCGGCAGCGTTGATAGCCTCCATGAACGCGATCTCGGACGATCCGCTGGTTGTGCTTCTCCTGCTCAACCTCTTGATGCTGTTCCTCGGCACGTTCATGGACATGGGGCCGACGATCATCATTTGCACGCCGATCTTCCTGCCCGTGGCGCAGGCCTACGGCGTCGATCCGGTGCATTTCGGCGTCATCATGATCCTCAATTTCGGCATCGGACTGAACACGCCGCCGGTGGGCGCGGTGCAGTTCGTGGCGTGTGCAGTGGGCAAGATATCCGTCTGGGAATCGATGCGCTCGATCTGGCCGTTCTATGCGGCAGGCCTCGTGGTGCTGGCGCTCGTCACCTACATTCCGGCCATTTCGCTATGGCTGCCGAGTGTCTTCAAATAGGGGTGCGACATGGCTTCGGATACCGCAGTCGGGCTCCGCGTCGAACGAAGACCGAAGCTTTCGGAAACCGTTGTCGCTGCGATCCGCAAGCAGTTGCAGGCGGGCGAGATCCAGCCCGGGCAAAAGCTGCCGACCGAGGGTCAGCTGACTGAAACCTTCGGGGTCAGCCGCACCGTGATACGCGAGGCGCTGGCCAAGCTTGCCGCGGACGGCCTGGTCGAACCGCGCCAAGGCGCCGGCGTCTTCGTCACCGAGCATATCTCGACAGCGTTCGGTGCTCTGGCAGCGGAGATGGGCAGCAAGGATTCGATCGCCCTCAACGTGCTCGAAGTCAGGTTGGCGATCGAGATCGAATCCGCCGGGCTCGCCGCCATCCGGCGCAACGCCGCGCAGGAAGCGGCAATCCAGGAAGCCTTCTTCGAGTTCGAACGGCTGCTCCTCAACAGCGAGCCGACTGGACCGGCCGACCTTGCCTTCCACCGCGCAATCGCCAGCGCCACCAACAATCCGTTCTATGTCGAGATGCTCGACGTGCTCGGCCGGCGCGCCATTCCTTGCGATGTGACCTCGCCCTGGTCGACCGAGTTCGCACAGTCCGACGCCTACCAGCGCGGCCTGCAGCGCGAACACCTGATGATCCTCAACGCCATCTCGGCAGGCGATGCCGAAGCGGCGCGGGAGGCGATGCGCGCGCATCTCGGTGCCAGCCAGCAGCGCTATCGCGAGCGCCTGCACGCGCGCCAGGTTTTTTATGCCGACTCGGTCAAGGCCGCGGCAACTGAATAAGCAATTGAGGCAGCGCCATGGGACAGCAATGAATCACACTGACAAGCATACGGATTTCACCTCTCGCTTCGCCATCGATCCTGTTTCTGCCGCAGCCATGGGAACGGACGAGCTGCGGCACAATTTCCTGATCGAGGACTTGTTCCAGCCCGGCCGCATCGGCCTGACCTACACCCATTACGACCGCATGATCGTCGGCGGCGCCATGCCCGCTGGTACACCGCTGCCGCTGCAGGCGATCAAGCCGACCGGGACCAAGAATTTTCTCGACCGCCGTGAGATGATCATCGTCAACATCGCCGGTGCAGGCGTCGTCAAAGCCGGCGGCCAATCCTACGAGCTGCAGGCACGCGACATGCTCTATCTCGGCATGGGCACCGATGAGGTGTCGTTCGCTGCGACCAATCTGGCTGAGCCGGCTAAGTTCTACCTGCTCAGCGCGCCGGCGCATCAGAGCCATCCCAACCGGCTGATCCGCATCGGCGATGCCAAGCGGCTCGATCTCGGCAGCCAGGCAACCTCCAACGAGCGCTCGATCTTCCAGTTCATCCATGCCGATGGGGTAAAGACCTGTCAGCTTGTCGTCGGCATGACGCAGCTTGCCTCCGGTTCGGTCTGGAACACCATGCCATGCCATGTGCATGACCGGCGCATGGAAGCCTATCTTTATTTCGATCTGCCGGAGGCGGCGCGGGTGTTTCATTTCATGGGCGAGCCGGACGAAACGCGCCATCTCGTCATGCGCAACGAGGAGGCGGTGCTGTCGCCGGGATGGTCGATCCATTCGGGCGCCGGCACCTCCAACTACGCCTTCATCTGGGCGATGGCCGGCGATAATGTCGACTATACCGATGTCGACCTGGTGGCGATGGAGGAGCTCAAGTGAGCGATCTCTCGGCCTTCAGCCTTGCCGGCAAGCGCATCCTCGTCACCGGCGCCAATACCGGCATCGGCCAAGGCATCGCCGTGCCGATCGCGCGCGCAGGCGGCGCGGTCGTCGGCGTCGGCCGGTCGGCGATGGACGAGACGGCGGAGAAGATTGCGGCTGTCGGCGGCCGCTTCGAGGCGGTCCGCTGCGATCTTGGTGATGATGCAGCTGCCCAGGCGATGCTTGACCGCGTCTGGGACGGCACCGGACCACTCGATGGCCTGGTCAACAATGCGGGCATCATCCGGCGTGCCGATGCGGTTGACCTCACCGAAGCCGACTGGGATGACGTCATGGGCGTCAATCTGAAGACGGTGTTCTTTCTCAGCCAGAGTTTTGCCAGGCGCGTGCTTGCCGAATCTGGACGGCGTGGCAAGATCGTCAACATCGCTTCGGTGCTGAGCTTTCAGGGCGGCATTCGCGTCGCCTCCTACACCGCCTCCAAACACGGCGTGCTCGGCATCACCCGCCTGCTGGCATGTGAATGGGCGGCAAAGGGCATCAACGTCAACGGCATTGCGCCGGGCTATATCGAGACCAACAACACCGAGGCGCTGCGCACCGATCCCGACCGCAGCGCTTCGATCCTGGCGCGCATTCCGGCCGGCCGCTGGGGCGCGCCGGAAGACATCGGCGACGCAGCCGTCTTCCTGCTGGCGCCGGCGTCCAACTACATGCACGGCGCGGTGGTGCCGGTGGACGGCGGCTGGCTGGCACGATGAACAGCGACGATGAGAGTCTGACGATGACCGGAACCAAAATCTTCTCGCATGCCGGCGAGGGTGCGTGGACGCCGACGCCCGACGGCAACCGCCGGCGCGTGCTCCTGCACACCGACGAACTGATGATGGTCGAGTTCGGTTTCGACAAGGGCGGCGTCGGCGCGCTGCACTCGCACCCGCATGTCCAGGCAAGCTACGTCGCCGAAGGCCGCTTCGAAGTCACCATCGACGGCAGGACCGAAATCCTGGAGACGGGAAGCAGTTTCATCGTTCCGTCCAATCTGGTCCATGGTGTCAGGGCGTTGGAGGCGGGACGACTGGTCGACAGCTTCACGCCGCACCGCGCCGATTTCCTCGACTGAGCTGCGGGCCCGAAGTTCAGGCAGCCGGCTCTCGGAACGAAAAAACCCGCGCCTCCGGAGAGACGCGGGCGTGTTGCCTGGGCGCTTGTGGCGCCGCGGTACTCAAAACATCACCGCAGAACCTGAACCTGCCGAATGATGGTGAAGATAGGATTAACCGCTCCGAGGCGTTGCGATATTCACAGCCAAAGCGAATAGGGGCTGGAACGACGGTCTGATATCGGCCAATGAGAGAGAAGTTCGCCTCAGGCGGTGCCGCGGACAGGACCAGAGGGGTCGATAAATGTTCGAATCTGCTGTCCAGGCAATCACCTGGCGATTCGCCGGCGAATTTCGGCAGGTCGTATCCCCGAAAGTTCTGTAATGCAGGTTGCAGCGAGCATCCCGGCAGAGGATTCCAAGCGGCGCGTCCTGAAAGATGTATTCGGCTTCGATGATTTTCGTCTCGGCCAGGCGGCCGTGATGGAGGCGCTGCTGGCCGGGCATCATGTGCTGGCTGTCATGCCGACCGGCGCCGGCAAATCGCTCTGCTACCAGGTCCCGGCGCTGGTCCTGGGCGGGCTCACCATTGTCGTTTCGCCGCTGGTGGCCCTGATGCAGGATCAAGTCGCCGCATTGCGCCTTGCCGGCGTGGCGGCCGATACGATCAATTCCTCGCTCGACCGCGATGCCAATGTCGCTGCATGGCGCCGTGTCGCGGCAGGCCAGACGCGCCTGCTCTATCTTGCACCGGAGCGGCTCATGACCGTGCGAATGCTCGAGGCGTTGACCAAGCTCGATGTCCGGCTGATCGCCATCGACGAGGCACATTGCATCTCCCAATGGGGACCAGCGTTCCGGCGCGAATACGAAGAATTGTCGAGACTACGTGATATCTTCCCGAAAGTGCCGATCATTGCGTTGACGGCGACGGCGGACGAAACGACGCGCACCGACATTGCCGCGCAACTGTTCGACGGGCGCGTCGATACCGTGGTGCTCGGCTTCGACCGGCCGAACATCAAGCTAGGCATTGAGCCCAAGCAGGACAGCAAGCGCCAATTACTAAACTTCGTGCAGCGCCATGCGGGCCGCAGCGGGATCGTCTATTGCCTGTCACGCAAAAAGACCGAAGAGATGGCGGCGTTCCTCGAGCGGAACGGCGTACGCGCGCTCGCCTATCACGCCGGCATGAGCAAGGACGCGCGTGAAGCGAATCAAAACGCTTTCATGACCTTGTCCGGCGTGGTGATGGTGGCGACCATCGCCTTCGGCATGGGGATCGACAAGCCGGACGTCGCCTATGTCTTCCACACCGACCTGCCGGGCAGCTTGGAGGCCTATTATCAGGAAATCGGGCGCGCGGGCCGCGACGGGCGGGCGGCCGAGGCACATATGCTGTTCGGTCTCGGCGATATCCGCATGCGCCGGCTTTTCATCGAAGACGAGGACGCGCCGGCTGAGCACAAAAGGCGCGCGCATGGCCGGCTCGAAACGCTGATCGGTTATTGCGAGACGACGCAGTGCCGGCGCCAGATCCTGCTTGGCTATTTCGGCGAAAGTGCTTCGCCTTGCGGCAATTGCGACAACTGCCTCGACCAGGCGCCGCATGCGGATGGCGAGGCGGAGGCGCGGATCATCCTGGCGGCGATCGCACAGACCGGCGAGCGCTTCGGCGTCGCCCATGTCGTCGATGTCCTGCTCGGCCATGAAACCGAGAAGGTCCTGGACAGGAACCACCACAGGCTTGCCAGCTTCGGCACCGGTGTGGCGCATAAAAAGAGTTTCTTGCTGTCGCTGCTCCGCCAACTCGTCGCGGGCGGGTTCCTGACATTGGACTCAGCCGGCCATGGCGGCCTCGCCATTGCCGAGAAGGGCCGTGCGCTGGCTCGGGGCGAGGCTTCGTTCCGGTATCGCGTGGACGCGCGCCAGTCATCGCGAGGCAAGATACGTCCTGAAGATACCGCAGCGGGCACGGAAGGTCTGGATTCGGCGCTGCTGGCCGCGCTCAAGGCTGTACGGCTGCGTCTTGCCCGGGAACGCCAGGTGCCGGCCTTCGTGATCTTTTCGGATCGTACACTGATCGATATGGCCGAACGCTGCCCGCGTGATCTGGACGCCTTCGCCGCGGTCAACGGCGTCGGCGCCGCCAAGCTCAAGGATTTCGGCGAGATATTCCTCGGCGCGATCGCTGCGCATCAATCCGGGGTGGCGGGCTGAAGACCCACTTCAGTGACGCAATCAGCACCGGCTTCGTCTCGCCGCCGCAATCGCAGCCTCCTGCTGCCGCAAGCGCTCGATCTTCGCACTCTGGCGGGCAGCCACGGTCGAAGCGACACGCTGCCCTCCCAACAGCCAGCCCGGAATGTTGGTGTGGACGACTTTGCCACGAGCGATGGCTGTCGCCGACATTTCGTCGGCGACAGCGCCCATCGCCACGTTGAGCTCGACGCAACTCATCTTGTCGTATTTCGCAGCATCAAAGGATGCCGGCAAAGGCGATGCGCAACTTCCGACAAACATGAGGCTGCATATCAGAGGCGTGGCCGTGGAGATCGCCTTCATTCCCTTATCAAGCACATTGATGCCGGACGGGCGGATTTCCGGAGGGTTCTCGATCTCAGGCGGCGAAGCGCTCCCGAGGTTCCGCGTAACTGAAGCATGTGACCTCTACAATACTCTGTGCTGACCGACCTGTTTGTCTTCAAAGAATTCCGAGAGAGTCGCTGCCGTCTTGTCGGGGTGCTCTTCCGGGAAAAAGTGCCCGCCTTGGACAGCGCATCCTGCCACTCTGTCGGCCCATTTCCTCCAGATGGCCAGCGGCCCGCCTTCTTGCGCATACCAGTTCTCCAGGGCGCCTTCGCCACTCCATAGCGCCAGTAGCGGACAGTCGATGCGACGACCGTTTGCGCGGTCCAACGCGTCATGTTCACGATCGATCGTCGCAGCGGCGCGATACTCTTCGCAGATGGCATGAATATGCGCGGGATCGCGAAGCGCATCAACATAGGCGTTCCTGACCTCTTTGGAGACCATTTTCGCTGACGATCCCCACTGCGTTATTGCATCGTCGACGACAGCATCGGGAGCCGCTCCGATCAGACGCTCCGGCAGGGGCTCCGGCTGGGCAAGAAGGCTCCAGGGCCAGAAGCCAAGCGCCAGTCTGGCATCCGCCCGATCCCATGTTGCGGCGGTGGGGATGATGTCGAGGACGGCGATTTTGAGCACTTTGTCGGAATGGTCCAGCGCCAGGCGATAGGCAACCCGCCCGCCACGATCATGCCCGGCAACCATGAACCGCTCAAACCCCACTTGCTTCATGGCCTGAACCATGTCGCCGGCCATGGCGCGCTTGGCGTATGGGCTATGATCGGCAGAGGAAAACGGGCATCCGCTTTGCCCATAGCCTCGAAGGTCGGCGGCGACGACCGTGAAGCGGGGCGCCAAGGCTGCGGCGATATCCCTCCACATCAGATGCGTTTCTGGAAAACCGTGAAGAAGCAGCAGCGGCGGACCGGTGCCTCCGACCCTTGCGAAAATCGTCGTATCGTCCAGTCGTAGGCTGGTGGCTCTGAAACCTGCAAACACCGTCAGCTTCCTCCGCGCCCTTAGGAAAGCTCCGTAAGGGCGCTAACGGCCGCCTGAGGCGAAAACCCCGGCCGCGATGGCCAGGGTTCAAGCCGGCCAGTTGCTAGAATCGAAACCAGACCCAAACGCGCCTGCGGAAGCACCGCCTGCGCCGATAGCCGTTTCGCCAGTAAACGCGACAGACCCTTCTCCAGGCGCGCCGGCGGCGCCGGCGCGGCATGTGCCACCGGCGATGATAGACTGGTTGCAACTCTGCTTGAGTTTCGTCGTCGTCGAAGGTCTCGACATCCGGCGCCTCGAGTTCATCGAGAATGCCCCTTCTGGCAGTTGGAACGCCGGCCACCGCATTGATTGGCCGAACCGTGCTTGCAAGGGCCGCGGCCCCGGCAATGCCAAACATTCCTGTCAAAAATAGTCGCCGATCCATGGAAACCTCCCAGTCTTCAACCAGCGATAGAACAAGCTGACGATGGGGAGATAGCGCAGTCGGTGCAAACGCCTAGTGCCGCACGGCGACTAGCGGTGGTCCGGTCGGCCGGAGGGTGTTGTCTCGTCCTCGAAGTGGGATGGCTACCTCGATCGACAAGCACCCGGAGTTTTCTGAATTGGAGGGCCGAAAACAATGAAGATCGAATGACGTCTACGCCATAGCCACGCAATTTCACGCTACTCGCGTTGCAAGGAGGCTTGACTGCCATCCTACCAGAAGGTAGGTAAAAGCATGAGCAACTTGTCTACCACCTCTGACGACATCCTGGCTTGTGCGCGTTCGCTGATCGTGGCTGGCGGCTACAACGGTTTCAGTTATGCCGACGTTGCTGATGTGGTCGGGATCCGTAAGGCGAGCATCCATCACCATTTCCCAAGCAAGGTCGATCTGGTTCGGACGCTGGTTGCGCGGTATCGCGAAGAAACTGAAGCGGGGATTGCAAATGTCGAACTTCACGAATCCGATCCGCTCGAACAGTTGCGGATCTATGCCGGGTATTGGGAAGCCTGCATCGCGAACGCCAGCGCCCCGTTTTGTATCTGCGCGCTGTTGGCAAGCGAGCTCCCCGTGCTGCCCGAGGAAGTTAGCCTTGAGGTCCGGGCGCATTTCCGCTCGCTGTCGGCTTGGCTGACATCCGTGATGGAGCGCGGTGCGCGGCACGGCCAATTTCGACTGATGAGTACCCCTCGTGCCGAGGCTGAAGCGTTCATGGCGACCGTTCACGGCGCGATGCTTTCAGCACGGGCCTATGGCGATCCGAAGATATTCGCCGTCGTGACCGGCCCGCTCCTGGAGCGGCTCCGCGCTTCCCCCCGGATACCAGCCTAGATCTCAACTAACCATACTAGCGATCACTCCGCGACGTTCGTCGAGAGCCCCTACCTACTAGTCGAAAGGACAATCCAATGACGGTTCACAGTGGCGATCTCTCCCGCGCCAGCCAGGAACAATGGCTCAAGCTCTATTACTTCGCTCGGACGACGTTCTCGGCTGTCTGGGTGGCGGCTGCCTTTACGGTGGGACAGCATTCCGGGGTGGTCGCGGCGGTTTTGCTCGTGGCTTATCCTGCATGGGATGCCCTGGCCAATTTTGTCGACGCATCGCGCAGCGGAGGATTGGGACAGAATCGCACCCAGGCCATCAACGTCGTGGTCAGTGTGGCGACAACGTTCGCGGTCGTTGTTGCGCAGAAGATGAGCATGAACTGGGTGCTGGGCGTGTTCGGCCTATGGGCGATCCTGTCCGGCCTGCTTCAACTCGGTACCGCTGTCCGCCGTTGGAAGAGCTCTGGTGCGCAGTGGGCGATGGTCCTGAGCGGAGGGCAGTCAGCACTGGCAGGCACGTTTTTCATCGCACAGGCGCGGATGCCGATGCCGCCATCGATCACCAACGTGGCCGGCTATGCCGCAGTAGGCGCCCTCTACTTCCTGGTTTCGGCGGTGTGGCTGAGCGTGAGCCAATTGCGGCGGAAGGCTGCATAGCGTGCCGTCTTAAGCCATTACCGGCGCGATGAGAGATGCTGTTACCTATGGGTCCGGAATGGACAATTCCGAAGTGGCGGAGAGGGAGGGATTCGAACCCCCGATGGGCTTGCACCCATGCCGCATTTCGAGTGCGGTGCATTCGACCACTCTGCCACCTCTCCGCGGTCATGGTCCGCCGTTGCCGGCGCGGCGCACTAGATAACGGCTGGACAGGCAGGTTACAAGGGCCAATCTGCCCCGGCGCCGCAGCTTCTGTCCGTGCTTCTTCGAGGCTCCGGTGGTCACTGCTCGATATTTGCAAGGTCTGGGCTCAACCCATTCGCAGCTTGCCCGCGGCGCTTGCCTTGACTCAAGCCGAACCTTCGGTTAGGGACAGCGCGCAATCGGCGTGGAGGGATCTTCCGCGCCGCTTGTTTTTTGAACCCGCAGACTGACAAAAAGACGGCCGAACCGCCTGAAGCGGTTCATCAAGGCCGACCGAACAGCGAAAGGCAAAAAATGTTCGCAGTCATCAAAACGGGCGGCAAGCAGTATCGCGTTGCCGCCAACGATCTCCTGAAGATCGAAAAACTCGAAGCCAATGTCGGCGACATCGTCGAGATCGGTAACGTGCTCGCGCATGGCGAAGGCGAGAACGTCACATTCGGTGCGCCGTTCGTCGATGGTGCGATGGTCACCGCCGAAGTCGTCGAGCAGGGCAAGAACCGTACCGTCATCGCCTTCAAGAAGCGCCGCCGGCAGAATTCGCGCCGCAAGATCGGCCATCGCCAGCTTTTGACCACCGTCAGGATCGCCGAGATCCTGCTGGGTGGCGCCAAGCCGGCGAAGAAGGCCGCCGCCAAGACCGAAGCGAAGGCTGAAGTTGCAGCCAAGACCGAGGCGAAGGCTGAAGCCGCGCCGAAGGCAGCAGTGAAGGCAGAGGCTGCGCCGAAGAAGGAAGCCAAGGCCGAGACGACCGAGGACAAGGCTGCCGAAGCCGCCGCACCGTTGTTCAAGGCGCCGAAGGGCGAGCCGGACGACCTGACCGTGATCAAGGGCATCGGCCCGGTCGCCGCCGGCCAGCTCAACGAACAGGGCATCACCACCTTTGCCCAGATCGCCAAGCTGTCCGACAAGGACGTCGCCAAGATCGACGAGCACATGCCGTTCAGCGCCGACCAGATCAAGGACTGGCGTGAGCAGGCCAAGGAATTGGCGAAGAAGTAGAACGAACCGACGCAATCGTCGCCGGATCGGACTTGAAACGGAACGCGAACGCGTTCATAAGATCGTTTAGGCGCCTCGCGGCGCATCGGAGTAGTTAGATGGCACACAAGAAAGCTGGCGGATCGTCGCGCAATGGTCGCGACTCCCATTCCAAGCGGCTCGGCGTGAAGAAGTTCGGCGGCGAAGCCGTGATTCCGGGCAACATCATCATTCGTCAGCGTGGCACGACGTGGCATCCCGGCACCAATGTCGGCATTGGCACGGACCACACGCTGTTTGCGCTCGAAGCTGGCGCAGTCACCTTCAACAAAAAAGCCAATGGCCGAACCTACGTATCGGTGAACCCGATGACGAAGGCAGCGGAGTAGCCGGTTCCGCACGAGAACACCGGCACCCATCTCGGGACCGGTGTCTGGCCAAGCCAGGAAATGGATCAGGGGAGATGGGTTTCCATCTCCCCTTTTTCTTGTGCCTGGAGGACTTTGATATGGTTGCCGAAGCGGAAGACTCAGACGACGAAAGTTACACGATAGATTGCCCGGTGCTCGCGACCGAGCGGCTGGTCATGCGTGCCCCGCGTGAAAGCGACATCGAGCAATTGGTGGCGCTCGCCGACAACCGCCATGTCGCGGAAATGCTGGCTCGCATGCCGCATCCCTATGGCGAGGCCGAGGCACGCGCTTTCCTGGCCATGACGGCATCGCGCCGGGCCGGAATCGCCTATGCGCTGACGCTGGCCGGCACCGAGACCTTCGTCGGCTGTGCCGGGCTCAACACCACGGATCGTGGGCTGGAGCTCGGCTACTGGATCGGCGAGCCGCACTGGAAACGCGGCTACGCGACGGAAGCAGCGCACGCACTGGTCGACCTTGCCTTCCAGAGAACCACGATCCAGGTGCTGCACGCCTCGACGCGGGTTATCAATCCGGCCTCGCGCCGGGTCATCCACAAATGCGGCTTCCAGTATGCCGGCCAGGGCATGCTGAACTCGATCGTTGCCGGTCAGGTGCCGGTCGAACGCTACCGCCTCGATCGCAAGACCTGGACCAGCCTGCGGAACTGGGTGCATTTTTGATGGGTGCGGCTCACGTCATCTCGAGCCAGACCGGCAAGTGATCCGAACCGGCCGCTTGCCGGTCGACCCACAGGCGCTTCAGCGACTTGGCAAGCGAGGCGCTGGTGAAGATGTAGTCGATGCGCTTGTAGCGGCTGGTATCGTCCGGCCGCTTGGGGTCGACCCAGGTGACGAGATCGGCGCCGCCAGCGCCGAGGCGGGTGGCAGCATCGATGGCGAGGTCGGCGGTCACCGGCATGCCGAATTCATGGTCAGCCTGACCGGCGAGTTCGACATGTTCCGGCGATCCGGCCAGCATGTTGAAGTCGCCCATGACGACGAAGGCTTCGGGACAAGGCAGGTCCGGCAAGCCGATCTCGGCGACGCCGGAGAGCCCGCCGCCCTCGAGCGGGTAGTTCAACAGGCGCTGGCGCAGAAAGCGGATCTGGCTCAGCCGTTCAACCGGGCTGCGATGGTCGAGATGGGTGGAATAGAAGCGGATCGGACCAAGCGGCGTTTCGATCAGCGCCTCCAGCGCGCCGCGCTGGAAGTTCATCGCTTCGACACTGCGGCTGCGCGGCAAAAGGAGATTGCGCGACAGATGGATCGGCGTCCTCGACAGCACCATGTTGCCGAGCTGGAAGGTGGTCGTGATGGCGCGGCCGTTCTCCAGGCGCGAGCCGGCGTCGGCTTCGAAATTGCTGCCGTAGACGGCAAAATAGTCGGGCAGCGCCTCGCCGAGGTCGGCCACCATGTCGCGGCCGCCATTCTTCGGGTTGGCGCGGGTGACCTCCTGCAGCGCGATCACGTCGGCGCCGCGCACGGCATCGGCGATACGGCCGACATCGTAGCGGGCGTCGAGACCGACGCCGTAGTGGATATTGTAAGTTACCAGTTTCATTCCGACATCTCGCGCTTGGAAAGCCGAAGATCGATTTTCGGCAAGGGTCAACCAAATGCTACGCGTCCAGAGCTACGCGCGACGTTACAGTAGCAAAAACGGCCCTCGCCCTTCGTCCCGCCTTGCTTTAGAGCAATCCCGCAAAGCCAATAACAGAAACCATACAATCCGATGAAATTTCTCGATCAAGCCAAGGTCTACATCCGCTCCGGCGACGGCGGCGCCGGTTCGGTGTCGTTCCGGCGCGAAAAGTTCATCGAGTTCGGCGGCCCCGACGGCGGCGACGGTGGCCGCGGCGGCGATGTCTGGGTCGAGGCGGTCGATGGGCTGAATACGCTGATCGACTATCGCTATCAGCAGCATTTCAAGGCCAAGACCGGCACGCACGGCATGGGCCGCAACATGACTGGCGCCAAGGGTGCCGACGTGACGCTGAAAGTGCCGGCCGGAACGCAGGTCTTTGCCGAGGACAATGAGACGCTGATCTGCGATCTCACGGTCGTCGGCCAGCGCTTTCTTTTGGCCAAGGGCGGCAATGGCGGCTTCGGCAACCAGCACTTCAAGACCTCGACCAACCAGGCGCCGCGCCGCGCCAATCCCGGACTGCCGGGCGAAGAGCTCAACATCTGGCTCAGGCTGAAGCTGATCGCCGATGCCGGCCTCGTCGGGCTGCCCAACGCCGGCAAGTCGACCTTCCTGGCGGCGGTCACCGCGGCCAAGCCGAAGATCGCCGACTATCCCTTCACCACGCTGCATCCCGGCCTTGGCGTGGCCCGCATCGACGGTCGCGAATTCGTCATTGCCGATATCCCGGGCCTGATCGAAGGCGCGCATGAAGGTGTCGGCATCGGCGACCGCTTCCTTGGCCATGTCGAGCGCACGCGTGTCCTTCTGCATCTTGTCTCGGCGCAGGAAGAAAATCCGGCCAATGCCTACAAGACCGTGCGTGCCGAGCTCGAAGCCTACGGCAATGGGCTGACCGACAAGGTCGAAATCGTCGCGCTTTCCCAGGTCGACATACTCGATGCCGACGCACGCAAGAAAAAGACCGCCTCGCTGAAACGTGCCGCCGGCCGCGCGCCGATGCTGCTTTCGGCGGTCACCGGCGAAGGCGTCGAGGCGGTGTTGCGCGCGCTGATCGCTGTGGTGGCCGATGCACGCGAGGCGGTCGCTGCGCCGGTCGAGACGCGCTGGAACACATAGCCATGGCCGCGCAATCGCTGAAAAATTATCGGCGCATTGCCGTCAAGATCGGCTCGGCGCTGCTTGTCGACCGCACGACGGGCCTGAAGCGCGACTGGCTGGCCTCGCTTGCCGACGACATCGCCATGCTGGCCAGTGGCGGCGCCGAAATTCTCGTCGTGTCTTCCGGGGCGATTGCACTTGGCCGCACCATCCTCGGTCTCGGCAAGCGGGCGCTGAAGCTCGAGGAGAGCCAGGCGGCGGCCGCCGTCGGGCAGATCGCATTGGCCGGCGCCTGGTCGGATGCGCTCGGCAAGAATGGCTTGAAATCGGGCCAGATCCTGCTGACGCTCGGCGACACCGAAGAGCGTCGCCGCTATCTCAACGCACGGGCGACGATCTCGACACTGCTCAAAATGAAGGCGGTGCCGGTCATCAACGAGAACGATACGGTGGCCACCTCCGAAATCCGCTATGGCGACAACGACCGCCTGGCGGCGCGCGTCGCCACCATGATGGGCGCCGATCTTTTGGTGCTGCTTTCCGACATTGACGGGCTCTACACGGCGCCGCCGGCGCGCGACCCGCAAGCCCGGTTCATTCCGGTCGTCGACCGCATCACCCCTGACATCGAGGCGATGGCGGGTGCCGCTGCTTCGGAATTGTCGCGCGGCGGCATGCGCACCAAGCTCGACGCCGGCAAGATCGCGACCGCCGCCGGCACCGCCATGATCATCACATCAGGCACGCGGCTGTCGCCGTTGCTGGCAATCGAGCGCGGCGAGCGCGCCACCTTCTTCCGGCCGAGCGCCAATCCGGTCAAGGGCTACAAGACCTGGATCGCCGGGCAGCTCGAACCGGCCGGCCGGCTGACCGTCGATGCCGGCGCCATCGGCGCGCTGCTCTCGGGCAAGTCGCTGCTGCCGGCCGGCGTCAAACTGGTCAGCGGCAATTTTGCGCGTGGCGACACGGTGGCGATCCTGTCGCCCGAGGGCCGCGAGATCGCGCGCGGGCTGGTTGCCTATGATGCCGCCGATGCCGTAAGGATCGCTGGCCTGAAGACGACCGAGATCGAAACGGTGCTCGGCTACGAGGCGCGTTCGGCGATGATCCACCGCGACGATCTTGTGGTGAGCCATGCCGGTGGCGAGCAAGTAGTCGGTGACCAGGTTACATAGCGGAGGATGAGCCATGCTGACGCTGCATGAAAAATCCCGGGATGATACCGTGGCGCTGATGGCCGATATCGGCCGCCGCGCGCGTGCCGCGGCCCGCCCGCTGGCCATAGCTGCGGCCGAGCGCAAGCACGCGGCGCTGTTCGGCATGGCTCAGGCGATCCTTCGGCATGAGCAGGACATCCTCGACGCCAATGCCATCGACATCAGAAATGGCAGGGAGGCTGGCCTATCGGCAGCGTCGATGGATCGGCTGAAGCTCGATCCCGCCCGCATCCGCGCCATGGCAGACGGTATCAGCGAGATCGCCGGGTTACGCGATCCGGTCGGCGATGTCATTGCCGCATGGGACCGGCCGAACGGGTTGCATATCGAACGGGTGCGCACGCCGCTCGGCGTCGTCGGCGTCATCTATGAGAGCCGGCCTAACGTGACCGCCGATGCCGGCGCGCTCTGCCTCAAGGCGGGCAATCCGGTGATCCTGCGCGGCGGCTCGGATTCGGCGAATTCTTCCGCCGCTATCCATGCCTGCCTGGTCGAGGGGCTGAAGGCAGCCGGGCTGCCGGAGGATGCCATACAATTGGTGCCGACCACCGATCGCGCCGCCGTCGGCGAAATGCTGAAAGGACTTTCCGGCAATCTCGAGGTCATCATTCCGCGCGGCGGCCGCAGCCTGGTCGAGCGTGTGCAGAACGAGGCACGGGTGCCGGTCTTCGCGCATCTCGAGGGCATCTGCCATCTCTATATCGACCGATCGGCTGATCTCGACATGGCGGTCAAGATCGCGGTCAATGCCAAGATGCGGCGCACCGGGGTGTGCGGTGCTGCCGAGACGCTGCTGGTCGACCGTGCCGCCGCCGGCACGCACCTGGTGCCGATCCTCGAGGCCTTGCGGGCGGCAGGCTGCGAGATCCATGCCGATGCCGAGGCGCTGAGGCTTTATGCCGATGCCCAGCCCGCGACCGATGCAGACTGGGTGACCGAGTATCTCGATGCCATCATTGCGGTGAAGCTGGTCGACGGCATTGGCGGCGCCATCGAGCATATCGAGACGTTTTCCTCGCATCACACCGAGGCGATCATCGCCGAGGACGCCACAGCGGTCGACCGGTTCTTCAACGAGGTCGATTCGGCGATCCTTCTGCACAACGCCTCGACCCAGTTTGCCGATGGCGGCGAGTTCGGCATGGGCGCCGAGATCGGCATCGCCACCGGCAAGATGCATGCACGCGGGCCGGTCGGCGTCGAGCAACTGACCTCGTTCAAATACCGCGTACGCGGGTCGGGACAGGTGAGGCCTTGAGCGCCGGTCTTACCCTCCCCCTTGTGGGGAGGGTGGCGAGCATCGCGAGCCGGGTGGGGGTGCGACGCTGAACTCTGCAACACCCCCACCCCGCTCCGCTTCGCGGATCGACCCTCCCCACAAGGGGGAGGGTAAGGAATCCGTATCCTCCCACTATCTGCACATGCCGCATGCCGGGAAAGGCGTGGCGGTCGGGCTGTTCGGCGGTTCGTTCAACCCGCCGCATGCCGGCCATGCGCTGGTCGCCGAGATCGCACTCAGACGCCTTGCGCTCGATCAGCTGTGGTGGATGGTGACGCCCGGCAATCCGCTCAAGAATGCCGGAGACCTGGCGCCGCTGGCCGAGCGGCTGCAGCTATCCGAAAAGATCGCCAAGAACCCGAAGATCAAGGTCACCGCATTCGAGGCGGCCCACCGCGTCCGCTTCACCGCCGACACGCTGGCGCTGGTCAAGGCGCGTAACCCGGGCGTCGATTTTGTCTGGATCATGGGCGCCGACTCGCTTCGCGACTTCCACCGCTGGCAGCGCTGGCGCCGCATCGTCATGACGTTCCCGATCGCGGTGGTCGACCGGCCAGGTGCGACGCTGTCGTTCCTGTCGTCGGTGGTCGCCAAGACCTTCGACTATGCTCGCGTCGACGAGGGCGACGCACCGCGGCTCGCCCGCATGACGGCGCCGGCCTGGACCTTCATCCACGGCCCGCGTTCGTCGCTGTCGTCGAGCGCGATCCGCAAGGTGGCAAAGGGATAGGAGTCTCCTTCTCCCCCCTGTGGGACAAGGTGGCCGAGCGAAGCTCGGTCGGATGAGGGGTGCTGGAATGATCGCTAGCTTGAAGAACTAAGCACTTAAAATCCGTCGGTCTTTTTACGCTGCATTTCTTCCAGCACCCCTCATCCGTCTCGGCGCTGCGCGCCGATCCACCTTCTCCCACAAGGGGAGAAGGCAAGTCCGGTGATGTCGCTTTTGCCGCTGCCTTGACCTGCTTGATGGGCGATCCTCGGTCATGACGATTCTCGAGCGCGACCAGGACAAGAGCGGCCTAAGGCAGCCGGCGCCGTCGATCGCCATTGCCAGCATCCTTTTGTCGATGGCGCTGATCGCCGTCGGCAATGGGCTGATGTTCGCCTATATCCCAGTCCGGCTCGGCGCCGAGGGCTTCGATCCGACATGGGCGGGGCTGATCGTCACCGGCCTTTCGGCTGGCGGCCTTGCCGGTTGCATCCTGACCGGGCCGCTGGTGCGGCGTGTCGGCCATGCCCGCGTGTTCATGGTGCTGTCGGCACTGATCGTGCTGTCCAACGCCGCGGTCGGCGCCGGGCCGCACCCCTTGCCATGGATCGCTGCACGGGCACTCTACGGCTTTGCCATATGCGGCCTGTTCATCGTCGCGCAGAGCTGGCTGAACGATGTCGTCGCCAACGCCATCCGCGGCCGGGTCATGGCCATCTTCTACGTTGCCTATGTCGCCGGGCTCGGCGTCGGTTATTCGACGCTGGCGTTGATCGATATCCGCGCGGCCGATGCGCCGCTGATCGGCATTGCCTTTACCGCGCTGTCGATCCTTCCCGTCGGGCTGACGCGGCTCGCGCAGCCGCCGGCGCCGCAAGCGGCGTCCGTGGCGCTCGGCCGCGCCTGGCGGATCTCCCCGGTCGGCGTTGCCGGCATGCTTGCCGTCGGCGGCCTGTCGATGACGATCTCGGGTTTTGCGCCGATCCATGCCACGACCAAGGGCTACAGCCAGGCCGACGTCGCCTTGCTGCTTTCGGCAATGCCGGTCGGCACGCTGATCCTGCAGATTCCGCTCGGCTGGATTTCCGACCGCACCGACCGGCGCTTTGTGCTGATCGCGGCGTCGGCGCTTGCCGCCGCGGCGGGCCTGTTTGCCCTCGGTTTCGACGGCGGCGCGCTGGCGGCTCTGCTTGTCATCTATGTGGTCTGGGACGGCGCCTCGGAATCGATCTACTCGCTGGCCAGCGCCCATGCCGGTGACCGCGCCGGCAAGGACGACATGGTGGCGCTGTCGAGCTCGCTTTTGTTTGCCTGGTCGCTTTCCGGCTTCGTCGTACCCGGCATTGTGACCGGACTTTCCGCCGTCTACGGCACGCAGGCCTTCATCTATGTGGCAATCGTCATTGCCGCCGCCTACTGCCTGTTCGTTCTCTGGCGCGTCGTCATGGTGCGGCCGGTGCCCGCCACCGAGACCGGCAGTTTCGCGCCAATGACGGCGCAGGCGCCGTTGCCTGTCGATCTCGCCTTCGCGCCTGAAGATCAGCGCGGGCGCGGAGAGCTTTGAGGGGCATCCTGCCAGCTGGCTGCAACGCTCTATTGCTGCGTGGCTGAGGCCTCCGGCTGCGGCGCTTGCGGCGCCGGCGCCGGAATTGAAAGACCTTCGGCATCGAACGCCTGCTTGACCCCTTTGGTGAGGTCGATCTGGGCGGCGAAGAAATCGGCAGCCGCCGTCCAGTAGCGCAAGCTGATGGCGACGGTGCTGTCGCCGACGGTCGCGACAAAGGCGATCGGCGCAGGCTGCCGCCTGACGCGCCGGTCGGCGGCGGCAACGCCAAGCATGGTCTTCTGCGCAAAATCGATGTCGTTCCAGGAGCCGATGCTGAGCGTGATGTCGCCGCGCCGCACACCGTTGCGGGTGAAGTTGCGGACCGGCTGGTTCCACAGGGTCGAGTTGGGTGCAAGCACGTAGACGCCTTCGACCGTCCTCAGCGTTGTGGCAAACAGCCCGATCTCCTCGACGGTGCCGGATATCGCGCCGACTTCGACATATTCGCCGATGCGGAACGGCCGCAGCGCCAGGAGCATGATGCCGGCGGCAATGTTCTGCAGCGTGCCTTGCAGCGCCAGGCCGATGGCCAGGCCGGCGGCACCGATAGCGGCAATGATCGAAGCCGTCTGCACGCCGAACTGGCCGAGAACCATGATCACGACCAGTCCCAGGATGGCGTAGCGGACGACCTGCGAGAAGAAATGGCGGAGCGTTTCGTCGAAGCCGCTGATATGGCCGAGGCCGGCATAGATCGAACGCTCGGCGAGGCCGGCGACGATGTAGCCGATGACCAGCAGGATGACGGCGCCGACCGCCGAAAGCGAGTAGGAGACGATCAGCGTGCTGAGTTGCGCCAGGCCGGATTGCACGGTGAGGAGGGCGTTCTGGGGATCGATCGGCATGTCGGGATTCCGGTTCGTGGATGAGCCGATAACCGCTGCGGGGCGAGGCGGTTCCGATTTTCTGGCCCGAAAAGCCGGATATTCGGCCGCTGCCGGGTGCCTGCTTGCGAGCGGTGTCTTGAAACTGCAACCTAACTCTGCCTATCTAAGCAGTGTCACCTGATTTCAGAGGTGATTTGGTTGTTCTTGCTGCGAAAGGAAATACACTGAGAACAGCACTGCGGAAGAAGGCCGACATCGTGCCTTCGCCGGCCGGGATCAGCGTAAACGACGCCGTGTCCCGCGCCATCAAGACAGTCCTTGCCAGTCTGGAAGACTCCAAGGCCGAAAATATCGTCTCAATCGACATTCAGGGGAAATCGAGCCTCGGCGACTACATGGTCGTCGCGTCTGGCCGATCGCACCGTCATGTCTCGGCTGTTGCCGATCATCTCCTTAAGGCGCTCAAGGATGCCGGGCTCGGCACTGCGCGCGTCGAGGGGCTGGCTGGCGCCGACTGGGTCCTGATCGATTCGGGCGACATCATCGTCCATGTCTTCCGTCCCGAGGTCCGCGACTTCTACAATCTCGAAAAGATGTGGCAGGCGCCTGATCTCGAGGAGGAGACCCTCCACTGAGCCGTACTCGTCTTGATGCATGTCGTCGTCCGACATGCATCAGCGGCTCTTCGAGGCAGGGATGAAGATTACGGTTCATGCCGTGGGCCGAATGAAAGCCGGCCCCGAGAAGCAGTTGGCCGACCGCTATTTCGAGCGTTTTGCCAGGAGCGGTCCTGCCGTAGGCCTCGAATTCGCTGGGATCGTCGAGATTGCGGAAGGTCGCGCGCAGACGGCCGATGAGCGCCGGCGCGAGGAAGGCCAGAAGCTGCAGACGCACTTGCAACCGGGCACGGCGCTGATGCTGCTGGATGAGCGCGGCAAGAACCTTTCCTCCGAGGATTTCGCCGGCCGCATAGGTTCGCTGCGCGATGGCGGGCGCAAGGCGCTGGTGATCGCCATTGGCGGCGCCGACGGCCATGACCAGTCACTGCGCGACCTGGCTGATCTGACGGTGTCGCTCGGCGCGCTTACCTGGCCGCATCAGCTGGTCCGCGTGATGCTGGGCGAGCAGCTTTACCGGGCGGCCACGATCCTTTCCGGTCACCCCTACCATCGTTCATGAAGTCGGCTCCGTCGGCGAATTGATGCCAGCCGCCCGGATTTTTGCCCCAATGCTCATCGACAGTTTGGGCTCATGGGGTTTGCGGATGGCGGCCGGGGCTCGAACATGGTTGATGGTTCGTTAACGAAGCCGCGCATAGAGTTAGGCTTCAATGTCTGAAGACTGGAAATCACGAACGGGCTCCTGGCGCGTGCGCTACGGCATCGCCGTGGCGACGATCGCGCTTTCGCTCGGCGTCGCGCGGGCCGAGAACACGCTCGACCTGGCGCCCGACCCGGACCAGAGCCGCGCCGAATACGAAAAAGTATCGAAAGAGATCACGCTGTCGTCCGAGCGGCTGGCCAAGCTCGCAGCCGACATAGCGGCGGTCAAGAAGGACCACGCCTCGATCACCGCGGCGCTGATCCAGTCGGCGATGACCGAGCAGAAGCTCGGCCAGGACATCGAGGACATCGGCGGCAAGCTGGAAGGGCTGAAGGCGCAGGGGCAGAAGATCCGCGCCTCACTGGCCGCCAGACGCGACGTTCTGGCCGAAGTCCTCGGCGCGCTGCAGCGCATGGGGCTCAATCCGCCGCCGGCGATCCTGGTCAAGCCGGAGGACGCATTGTCGTCGGTGCGCAGCGCCATCCTGCTCGGTGCCGTGGTGCCGGAACTGCGCCAGCAGACCGACATGTTGCTGGCCGACCTCAAGGAGCAGTCGCGGGTGACGGCCTCGCTCGAGGCCGCGCGGGCGCGGCTGACGGCAGCTGTCGGCGAGCAGGCGGCGGAAAAAAAGCGGCTCGGCATGCTGCTCGAAGCGAAGCAGAAGCTCGCCGCCGATACGCAAACCGCGCTGGCCGTCGAAAAGCAGCGGTCCGCGACGCTGGCGGCCAAGGCCGGCAGCCTGAAAGAACTGATCGCCTCGCTCGAGGCCGACAGAGCCCGCAAGGCGGCGGATGCGGCCAAGGCAGCCGAGCAAAAGACGGCCGACGCCGACAAGGGCCCGGTATCGGCTGCGGCGCCGACGGAATTGGCCTCGCTGCCGGTGCCGGAGAGCAACAGGCTCACCGCTGCCGCGCCGTTTTCCGCGCTTCAAGGGCAGATCGCGCTGCCGGTCACCGGCAGGATCAAGCGGCGCTTCGGGGCCGACGACGGTAACGGCGCGATGATGCTCGGTGACATGGTTGCGACACAATCGGGAGCCATCGTCACAGCGCCGGCGGATGGAAATGTGCTTTATGCGGGGCCTTTCCGCTCTTACGGTCAACTCTTGATCCTGAATGCGGGTGACGGCTATCATGTCGTCCTGGCGGGGATGAGCAGAATCAGCGTCGCGTCTGGCCAGTCGGTGCTCGCAGGTGAGCCGGTCGGCGCGATGGGAGAGGCCCGGGTGGCGAGCACCTCGGCATCGAAGAATGGAAATGCCACGCCGGAGCTCTATGTCGAGTTCCGCAAGGATGGAAAACCCGTCGATCCGGCCCCATGGTGGGCGGACCGTTTTTCTGGAAGGACGTGAATGATGCGGAAACTGTCGCTTCTGTTTGCCGGTGCGCTGATGGGTGCATCGGCGATGAGCCTGGTCTATGGCGCGCCCGGCTCGACAGCGAAAGCTGCGGGCTCCGAGACCTATAAGCAACTGGCGATCTTCGGCGATATCTTCGAACGGGTGCGGGCGAATTATGTGACGCCGCCCGACGACAAGTCGCTGGTTGAAAATGCCATCAACGGCATGCTGTCGTCGCTCGACCCGCACTCCTCCTACATGAATGCCGAAGAAGCGCAGGACATGCGCGTGCAGACCAAGGGCGAATTCGGCGGCCTCGGCATCGAGGTCACCATGGAGAACGACCTGGTCAAGGTGATCACGCCGATCGACGATACGCCGGCCGCCAAGGCAGGCGTGCTCGCCGGCGACTATATCGCCAAGATCGACGGCGAGGAGGTCCGCGGCCTGACGCTCAACGACGCCGTCGAGAAGATGCGCGGGCTGGTCAATACGCCGATCAAGCTCACCATCCTGCGCCAGGGCGCCGACAAGCCGATCGAACTGACGGTCGTGCGCGACATCATCAAGGTCAAGGCGGTCAAGTTCCGGGTCGAAAACGACATCGGCTACATGAAGATCACCTCCTTTACCGAAAAAACCTATGACGACCTCGAGAATGCCATCGACACCATCAAGAAGCAGGTGCCGAACGACAAGCTCAAGGGCTACGTGCTCGACCTGCGCCTCAATCCGGGCGGTTTGCTCGACCAGGCGGTGAGCGTGTCGGATGCCTTCCTCGACCGTGGCGAGATCGTCTCGACGCGCGGCCGCGACCCGAAGGACGTCACCCGCTTCGACGCGCGGGCCGGCGACGACATCGGCGGCAAGCCGCTGATCGTGCTCGTCAATGGCGGCTCGGCCAGTGCCTCGGAAATCGTCGCCGGCGCACTGCAGGATCTGCGCCGCGCCACGGTGGTCGGCACGCAATCCTTCGGCAAGGGTTCGGTGCAGACCATCATCCCGCTTGGCGAGAACGGGGCGCTGCGGCTGACGACGGCGCTCTATTACACGCCGTCCGGCAAGTCGATCCAGGGCAAGGGCATCACGCCCGACATCAAGGTCGACCAGCCGCTGCCGGCGGAACTGCAGGGCAGGGACCTGACGCGCGGCGAATCTGACCTCAAGGGCCATATCAAGGGCGCCGACGAAAGCACGACCGGTTCGGGTTCGGCAGCCTATGTGCCGCCGGAACCGAAGGACGATTTGCAGCTCATCTATGCCGAGCAGCTGCTGCGCGGCCAGAAGACGGATCCGGCGTTCCCGCCGAATCCGCAAAAGGCCGTGTTGAACCAGTAAGGGCAGGCAAGCCGGGCCAAACAGGTCTGGCTGCCTGGGCGAAGCGATGCGATGCTGCCGGGGCCGCGAGGCTCCGGCAGTTTGATTCGGGGGCCGCGGCCGGCATGCTGCGCGTCCAGTGAAGCAAGGGGACGCGCCGACATTTTGGATTTTGCGCCTCCGGAGAAGGTTTCACTTCGGGGATGCGCGCCGGGGATGCGGGCTTGGCTGATATCGGCAAGGACATAGAACGACCTCTCGGACAGGCGATCCGGCTGCCGCGCTCAGGCAGCGGGATCAGCGCCGGTACGGTCGCGGCCGCGCTTGTCGTGCTGTCCGTGGTCGGCGTCTCCAGCGCCATCGCCTTGCGAGACAAGCCGTTCCGGAAGCTGCAAGAAGCAGCCGTTTCGACGCCGAAGACGCCGGCGGCGGATACCGCCGCCGCGCCCGCCAAGGCGACACCCGAAATGGCTGCGCCAAGCAACGCAAGCGGGACCAACATAAGCGGGCCGAAGACGGGCGGTCCGCAGATCATCCATGTCCAGACCGAGGGGGGCGACGCTCCACCCGAGGCGGCCATAGTCATTCGCGACCCTTCGACGATCGGCCAGAACCTCAGGATCGCGCATATTCCCGACAAGGCGCTGGTCGAGGCCAGCGAAACCGGTCCGTTGCCGATCCGCGCCGCCGACGGCAGGCGCCCGTTCGATGTCTATGCGCGGCCGTGGTCCGGGGCTCGCGGTGCACGCGTCGCGCTCGTCATCGGCGGGCTTGCCGTGTCGCAGACCGGCACGCAGGCAGCCATCGCCAAGCTGCCGGCGGAAGTGACGCTGGCCTTCGCGCCGCAAGGCAACAGCATCGGCCGCTGGATGCAGGTGGCGCGGCAGAGCGGCCATGAGGTCATCATGCAGGTACCGCTTGAGCCGTTCGACTATCCGAACGTCAATCCCGGCCGTAACACGCTGACCGTGGCTGCAACGCCGGACGAGAATTTGAAGAATTTACGCTGGGCGCTGTCGCGAACGACCAACTACACCGGCGTCATGAACTATATGGGCGCCCGCTTTTCGGCCGACGCGACGGCGATGGGGCCGTTGATGGCCGAGCTTGGCAAGCGTGGTCTGGCCTATGTCGACGACGGTTCGTCGGCGCGCAGCCTGGCACCCGAACTGGCGCTGAAGGACGGCGTGCCGTTCGTCGGCGGCGATACGGCGATCGATGCGGTGCAGGACCGCGGCGCCATATTGAAGAAACTGGATGGGCTGGAAGCGACGGCACGGGCGAAAGGATTTGCCGTCGGCATCGGCTCGGCTTTCGACCTGACGGTGGATACCGTGTCTTCCTGGGTGACCGAGGCCAAGAAGCGCGGCATCGAGATCGTGCCGGTTTCGGCGGTGGCCATAGATCCGGAAAAAGGCTGAGATGACAAAGAACAAGCTCGTTGAGCCCGAGACGCTGCCCTACCGGCCCTGCATAGGGGTGATGGTCCTCAATGAGGCCGGCCTGGTCTGGGTCGGCCGTCGCATTGCCGAGCCGGACAGCGAATTCGCTGGAACGACGCAGCTCTGGCAGATGCCGCAGGGCGGCATCGATGATGGCGAGGAGCCGCTGCCCGCGGCGGCGCGTGAACTTTACGAAGAGACCGGCATGCGCTCGGTGTCGCTGCTGGCCGAGGCGCCGCACTGGATCAAATACGACCTGCCGGCGCATCTGGTCGGCGTCGCCTTCAAGGGACGATATCGCGGCCAGACGCAGAAATGGTTTGCCTTCCGTTTCCACGGCGACGAAAGCGAGATCGCGATCAATCCGCCGCCGGGTGGCCACAAGGCCGAGTTCGACCGGTGGGCGTGGCGGCCGATGCTGGAATTGCCGGGCCTGATCGTGCCGTTCAAGCGCAAGGTCTACGAAGACGTGGTGGCGGCGTTCCGGCACCTGGTGGCGTAGCCGCCGGCCTTCCGTTAAAACAGGTCGGCATGAACAACATCTCCAGCAAATCTCTTCCGCCGACCGTCACCCTGAGCGAACCGATCAGCGAAGCCGCGGCAGGGGCGATCCTGACCATCGATCTCGGCGCCGTCCGTGAGAACTACCGGCGGCTGAAGGCGCGGCTGGGCGGCGTCGGCTGTGCTGGAGTGGTCAAGGCCGACGGCTATGGGATTGGCGCGGCGCCGGTGGCGGCGGCGCTGATGGGTGAGGGCTGTAATACTTTCTTTGTTGCGCATTTGGCCGGCGGCATCTTGCTGCGCAAGGCGCTCGGCTCAGATCCGGCCATTTATGTGCTGAACGGCATTCCGCCGGGTGCGGAAACGGAAGCGGTTGTGGCAGGGCTTTGCACCGTACTCAACAGCGCCAGCCAACTCGCGGCATGGCGCGAGATGGCCGGGCGGGTGGGCCGTAAGTTGCCGGCCGCCCTCCAGGTCGACAGCGGCATGTCGCGGCTCGGCATGACGCCATCCGAGGTGAAGGCAGTTGCGCAGGATCCGCAGGCTTTCGACGGTGTCGAACTGACCTTCGTGATGAGCCATCTCGCCTGCGCCGATGAACCCGAGCAGCCGGCCAACGAGCGGCAGCGGCTGGAATTCGAACGGCTGCGCCGGATGCTGCCGGAAGCGCCGGCTTCCCTTGCCAATTCATCAGGCATTTTTCTCGGGCAGCGCTATCACTACGACCTCGTTCGTCCGGGTGCCGCTCTCTATGGTGTCAATCCGACGCCGGCGAAGGACAATCCGATGCTGCCGGTGGTGCGATTGCAGGCCAAGGTCATCCAGACGCGGATATTGGAGGCCGGCGCCGGTGTCGGCTACGGTCACACTTTCCACGCCAAGGCCCCGCTTGCCGCGGCGACGATTTCGCTCGGCTACGGCGATGGCTGGCATCGACGCGCCGCTTCCGCCGCCTGGCTCGAAAATGTGCGGCTGCCCTTCGTCGGCCGGGTTTCGATGGATTCGATCATCCTCGACATTTCCGCATTGCCGCCCGGCAGGCTGAAGGCCGGCGACCTCGTCGAACTCATCGGACCGTCGTCGCAGACGGTGGACCAGGTAGCCGGCCAGGCCGGCACCATCGGCTATGAGGTCTTGACCAGCCTCGGCCACCGTTTCCACCGGCGCTATGTGAATGGCTAGGACGCAAGGTTGTTGTCCTCACGCATGTCTTTTCCCTAAGCATCGGCACTTGGCTGACGCCACAGAATCCGGCAGACATGAGGCGGCGATGATCCCGGTCTCGAATCCCGACGAGATGCCGCCGCGGAGAACCAAACGATGAAGATCTTCGTGCTGGGCGGCGGCGTGATCGGGGTCACCACCGCCTATTTTCTTGCCGAGGCCGGTCATCAGGTGACGGTGATCGATCGCCAGAAAGGCCCGGCGCTGGAAACCAGCTTTGCCAATGCCGGCGAGATCTCGCCCGGCTATGCCTCGCCCTGGGCCGGGCCCGGCGTTCCGCTGAAAGCCATCAAATGGCTTTTGATGAAGCACGGTCCACTGGTGGTGCGACCGGCCCTCGATCCGCATATGTGGATATGGCTGGTCAAGATGCTGCGCAATTGCACGGCTGAACGCTACGCGCTGAACAAGGCGCGCATGGTGCCGCTGGCCGAGTACAGCCGCGACACGCTGAAGGCGCTGCGCGAGGCGACCGGCATCGCCTATGACGAGCGCGCCAAGGGCACGCTGCAGCTCTTCCGAACGCAAAAGCAGCTCGACGGCGTCGGCGGCGATGTCGAGGTGCTGAAGGCCTATGGCGTCCCCTACGAGGTCCTCGACCCCGACGGCTGCATTGCGGCCGAGCCTGGGCTGGCCGGCGTGCGCGAAAAATTCGTCGGTGGCCTGCGGTTGCCCGGCGACGAAACCGGCGACTGCAAGATGTTCACCGACAGGCTTGCCGAGCTTTGCGCAGCACGCGGCGTCACCTTCGAATACGACACGGAGATACGGCGCGTCGTCAAGAAGCGCGATCGCATCACCAACATCAGCACCAGCAAGGGCTGGATGGTCGCCGATGCCTATGTGATGGCGATGGGCAGCTATTCGGCACGGTTCATGCGCATGCTGAAGCGGCCCATCCCGGTCTACCCGGTCAAGGGCTATTCGATCACCCTGCCGATCAAGGACGCCGCCGCTGCACCGGTCTCGACCGTGATGGACGAGAGCTACAAAGTAGCGATCACCCGGCTCGGCGACCGTATCCGGGTCGGCGGCACGGCGGAGATTTCCGGCTTCGACCTGCGGCTGCATGAATCGCGGCGCCGCACGCTCGAACATTCGGTCGGCGACCTGTTTCCGGGCAGCGGCGACATGCGATCGGCGACCTTCTGGTGCGGGCTGCGGCCGATGACACCGGACGGGCCGCCGCTGATCGGCCGCACCGATTTCTCCAATCTCTATCTCAACACTGGCCATGGCACACTCGGCTGGACCATGGCCTGCGGCTCGGCCAAAGTTCTGGCCGACATCATCTCCAGCCGGGTGCCCGACATCGACGTCGGCGATCTCGGGCCCGGACGATACGCCAAGTAAGACGCCCACCAGCTAAGACAGCCAGCGGCCGGCAGGCTCACGCGAACAAACCCCTGTCCCGTTCGACGGCCTTGGTAATGAAGCTCGCGACGACCTGGACGCGGCGCAGCGGCCTGACCGATTCATGATAGACCAGCCAGTAGGCGCGGCGGATGGGTGCGACGATATCGAGAGGCACCAGCTCCGGCATCGAGCGGGCAACGAAGGTGTGCAGGATGCCGATGCCGGCGCCGGAACGCACCGCTTCGGCCTGGCCGAGCGCGGAGGAAATGGCGAAGCTGGTCCGCCAGTCGGGGCTGAATTCGGCCGCGTAGTCGAGCGAGGGACTGACGATCAGGTCCGGCACGTAGCCGATCAGCGTATGCTGGCCTAGCTCGGCGGCGGTTCCGGGCAGGCCATGGGTGTCGGCGTAGGCACGCGACGCGAACAGGCCGAGCGTGTAGTCGACCAGCTTTCCCGCCACCAGGCGGCCTTCCGTCGGCCGTTCGACGGTGATGGCAATGTCAGCCTCGCGCCGGGACAAAGAGAAGGAGCGTGGCACCGGCACCAGCTGGATGGTGAGCTCACGGTGCAGAGCGGTCAGCGCGCCGAGGCGCCTGGCCAGGAAGGCGACGCCAAAGCCGTCCGGCGCGCCGATGCGCACGGTGCCCGAGATGTCGTCGCCTTCGCCTGAAACGGTCGAGCGCGCGGCGATCATGTCGCCCTCCATGCGTTCGGCAATCTCGAGGAAACGCTCGCCCGCCGGCGTCAGCTCGCTGCCGGTGGTAAGCCGGCGAAACAGTTTTGTCCTGAGCGCTGCCTCGAGGGCGGCAATGCGGCGCGAGACGGTCGCGTGATTAAGCTCCAGCCGCCTGGCGGCGCCGAGGATCTGGCCGGCCCGCGCTACGGCAAGGAAGATACGGGCATCATCCCAGTTCATGAGGGTCCTGGCGATAACGATCAAAACCGCGTTCCTTCGCGCCCCCCTCTGTCCTGCCGGACATCTCCCCCTCAAGGGGGGAGATTGGCAGTTTCGCCGCAGGCGTCTTTCTTGCCGCGGTGAAGATTTCCGAAGGCGGGCGTGACAGCCAATCTCCCCCCTTGAGGGGGAGATGTCCGGCAGGACAGAGGGGGGCGGTGAAGGAACTCAATCTCAATCCTTGCTGCTGGGGACCTGCATTCTTCCTATTTGCGAGAATTGATGCTCTGCCGTCAACCGCTATCTATTTTCTGCACAACGGTTGCGTTTTCGCTCGCGTTGCCATCGCTCCCGCAAAGGCGGACAATGCCTCATCACGAACCAGGGAGAGAGACCATGATCGAATACGGTCATTTCATCGGCGGCAAGCGCGTCGCCGGAACCAGCGGCCGCAAGCAGGACGTCATGCAGCCGATGGACGGCACGGTGCGCGGCACGGTGGCGCTGGCTTCGCAGGCGGAATTGCGTGCGGCGGTCGAAAACGCCAAGGCCGCACAGCCCGGCTGGGCGGCGACCAATCCGCAGCGGCGCGTACGCGTCCTGATGCGGTTCCTCGAGCTGGTCGCCAAGGAGTATGACGCGCTGGCCGAGATATTGGCGCGCGAACACGGCAAGACCATCGCCGACGCCAAGGGCGACATCCAGCGCGGCCTCGAAGTGGTCGAGGTCTGCATCGGTGCGCCGCATATGATGAAGGGCGAGTTCACCGATGGCGCCGGCCCCGGCATCGACGTCTATTCGATGCGCCAGCCGCTCGGCGTCGTCGCCGGCATCACACCGTTCAATTTTCCGGCGATGATCCCGCTGTGGAAGATCGCGCCGGCCATCGCCTGTGGCAATGCCTTCATTCTCAAGCCGTCCGAACGCGACCCGGGCGTGCCGATGCGCATTGCCGAACTGTTCATCGAGGCCGGTCTGCCGGCGGGCATCCTCAATGTCGTCAATGGCGACAAGGAAGTGGTCGACGCCATCCTCGACGATGCTGACATCAAGGCCATCGGTTTCGTCGGCTCGACACCGATCGCCCAGTACATTTATTCGCGCGGCTGCGCTGCCGGCAAGCGCGTGCAGTGCTTCGGCGGTGCCAAGAATCACATGATCATCATGCCGGATGCCGACATGGACCAAACCGTCGACGCGCTGATCGGCGCCGGCTACGGCTCGGCCGGCGAGCGCTGCATGGCGATCTCGGTGGCCGTCCCGGTCGGCAACGACACCGCCAACCGGCTGATGGAAAGACTGGTGCCGCGCGTCGAGAGCCTGAAGGTCGGTCCGTCGACGGATTCTTCCGCCGATTTCGGCCCGCTGGTCACGGCGCAGGCGCTGGAGCGGGTCAAGTCCTATGTCGACACCGGCGTCAAGGAAGGCGCCAGGCTGGTCGTCGACGGCCGCGGCTTCTCCATGCAGGGCTACGAGAACGGCTACTATATGGGCGGCTGCCTGTTCGACAATGTGACCGCCGACATGCGCATCTACAAGGAAGAGATCTTCGGGCCGGTGCTCTCGGTCGTTCGCGCACCGACCTACGAGAACGCCATCAAGCTCGCCAACGAGCACGAGATGGGCAATGGCGTCGCCATCTTCACCCGCGACGGCGACGCGGCGCGCGACTTCGCCTCGCGGGTTCAGGTCGGCATGGTCGGCATCAACGTGCCGATCCCGGTGCCGATCGCCTACTACACCTTTGGCGGCTGGAAGGCGTCCTCCTTCGGCGACCTCAACCAGCACGGGCCGGACGCGTTCCGCTTCTACACCAAGACCAAGACGGTAACGTCGCGCTGGCCGTCCGGCGTGAAGGACGGTGCCGAGTTCGTCATCCCGACGATGAACTGACCGAACGGTTTCTGTCAGCGCGTCCTCGCCTTCGGCTTGGGGCGCGCTGGCCGGCGTGAAGGATGGCGCCGAATTCGTCACCCCGACGATGAACTGATCCAAATCGCAGAAAGCAAGAAAAGGCCCGGGCACCAAGCTCGGGCCTTTTTGCCGCGGTCTTCATCGGCATGAACACTAATGTGATGGAACCAAGAAGGCAGCAATCTTCTTAGGTTGCAGTCCTGCCGCGAAGGAGATGCTGGCAGATCAACCAACGGCGCTGGTGACGGCTCCGGGGGATATCGTCCGGCGCAAAGGAGGTGTCAGATGGCACGTCTCATGGCGACTATAGCTTGCGCTGCGATGGCCCTTTCCGCCGTCCCGGCAATGGCTGCCGAGCAATGTGCGGCACGCGCCGATATGGTCAAGGCGCTCGGCGAGAAGTTTCATGAAAACCCGAGCGCGGTCGGCGTCGTCAATCCGAATGTGGTGCTTGAAGTCTTCGTTTCCGACAAGGGCACATGGACCATCCTCGCCAGCGACACAAAAGGTCAAAGCTGCGTGATTTCAGTCGGCGAAGGCTGGGAGAGCGCGATGACGAAAGCGGCGCTGCCAGGCACCTGAACGATTTATCACGGGTCTGCGCGCCTCGGCATGGCCGCGCGGCCTGTGGCTCATTCTTTCGGCGACAGCCGTAAAACGGATCTGCAGGCGCCCGCTTGGGCGCCTGCTTGCGCTTTTCCATTATCGATACCATATATCGAGAACATAATGGGAACATCTTAAATCGTTCCCACCAATGGCAGACCGGAACACAGAAAGGAACGACGCGATGATGATGACGTCGGAACCGGCCTGGATCGCTCCGGCAAAATGAGGCCGTCAAACCCCTCCTTTGCCGGAACGTGATGGCAAAGGAGGTGCCCTATGGCACGCAAATCGCTGTTGAGATGGGTGAAAACCCTGGTTCTTGCTGGCGCATTGGCGGTGGGTACGAACACCGCAGGCGCGCAATATCAACACTGCGTTGAACATGGCGAGCTCGTCGCCCATTTGAGCGAGAAGTTCCAGGAAAGGCAGTTTGCTTTGGGGCTGATCGGTCATGAGGCGGTCATGGAAGTCTTTGTCGCCGAGACCGGAACCTGGACCATCGTCGTCACCGATATCGCCGGCAGAAGCTGCATCGTCGCGGCCGGCGACAATTGGGAAAACGTGATGGCCCTGCCCGGCCAGGGCGCATGACGAAATGGCAGGCTCAGCGTGTGGCAGCTGCCTCGGCATGGCCGCGCAAAAGCGCCATCAGGCGCTTGGCGTCCTTGGCCGCGGCATCTTCGTCGCCGGCGAGGATCGAACGGATCAGTGCGACATGGTGCTCGGCGGATTCGGCCAATCCGGTATCGGCCTTGTAGCGGAACCAGAAGCGACGGCTATGGGTTTGCAAGGGTGCCGCCAGGCGCGCGGCGAACGGGTTGTCGGCAGCCAGCGCCAGCGCCTCGTCAAGCGCCTTGTCGGCCTGGATAAAGTAGAACACATTTTCCGAAATCACCGCCTTTTGCATGGCAAGGGCAGCGTCATGGAACAGGTCGGCGGCCTCGCGGGTAACGAAGCGGGCGGCCGAGCGGGCAAGCACCACCTCGACGCCACGGCGGGCGTCGAGGACACGCAGCCAGTCGCCGGGGTGAAGCGGCGCGATGGCGATGCCGGCGCGCGGCCGGACCTCGAGCAGCCCCTCCCAGGCCAGCCGCTGGATTGCTTCGCGAACCGGGGTGCGGCCGAGGCCGAGCCTGTCAATCAGCGCCCCCTCGGTGATGAAGCTCGCCGGCGCCAGTTCGAGAGTTACGATCATGTGCTCGAGCCTGCGGTAGGCCTTCGCAGTTGCCGGCTCGGAGCCCGGGCTGTCATATACCAATGCGGCATCTCCTGATATATTGTTGATATATCATATCAGATTCAACGTTGACAGCCGGCTTCTTAAGAAATATACGACTGATATATCAGATGGAGCGATCGACATGTGGGCCGGAGTCTTCCCCGCCGTTACGACCAAATTCACCGAGGACGACGGCCTCGACCATGCCGAGATGGAGCGCTGCTTTGCGCTGCAGATGGAGGCCGGCTGTGACGGCATCATCGTCTGCGGGTCGCTCGGCGAAGGCCCGATGCTGTCGCACGACGAGAAGATCGCGGTGCTGAAGACCGCGCAGAAGATCGCCGGCAAGAAACCGGTGCTGTTGACGGTCAACGAGGCCGGTACACGCGAGGCGGCGGCGATCGCGCGCCGCGCCGCCAAGGAAGGCGCCAACGGTTTGATGGTGGTGCCGAGCCCGATCTACCATACCAATGCCGAGGAGACGGTCGCGGCACTCAGCGCCGTCGCCGCGGCCGGCGACCTGCCGGTGATGATCTACTCCAACCGGCTTGCCTACCGCGTCGACGTCACCGTCGACCAGATGGAGGAGTTGGCGAAGGACCAACGCTTCGTCGCCATAAAAGAGTCCTCCGACGACATCCGCCGCTCGACCGAGATCATCAACCGCCTCGGCGACCGCTACGACCTGTTCACCGGCGTAGACAATCTCGCCTTCGAGGCGCTGTCGGTCGGCGCCATCGGCTGGGTGGCGGGCCTGGTCACCGCGTTCCCGCGCGAGACCGTCGCCATCTACCAGCTGATGCGACAGGGCCGCCGCGAGGAGGCGTTGAAGATCTACCGCTGGTTCCGGCCGCTGCTCGACCTCGACGTTTCGACCTATCTGGTGCAGAACATCAAGCTTGCCGAAGTGCTGGCGATCAACACCAACGACCGCGTGCGCATGCCGCGCCAGCCATTGTCGGGCGAGCGGCGCAAGGCAGTCGAAAAGATCGTCAGGGATGCGCTGGCGGTGCGGCCAGAGCTGCCGACATTCTGATCCAGTCGCTTTGAAGGCATTTGCAGATGTGCAGCGCGGCGCATGGCAATGAATGATAATGCTACGCTCGATGTCGCCATCATTGGTGGCGGCATCATCGGCATCTGCGCCGCCGCCTTTCTGGCAGAGGCGGGGCGAAACGTGACGATCTTCGATCGGACGGGGATCTGTGAGGAAACCAGTTCCGGCAATGCCGCTGCCTTTGCCTTCTCCGATGTGCTGCCGCTCGCCCACAAGGGCATGATCAAGCAGTTGCCGAAATGGCTCGCCGACCCGCTCGGCCCGCTCAGCATCCCACCCGCGTATCTGCCGAAGCTGCTGCCCTGGCTGGTCCGCTTCTGGCGCGCCGGCCGAAGCGACCGCTATGAAGGCGGCCTTGCCGCGCAGGCCGGGATGATGAAGCTCGCCGAGGCGGAATGGATGGGCTTGCTCGACCGTTCCGGCACACGGCCGATGCTGCGTGAGGACGGCTCGCTCGAACTCTACGACAGCGAGGCCGAGTTCAAGGCTTCACTGCCCGGCTGGGCGGCAAGGCAGCGCTTCGGCATCGGCTTCAGCCATGTCGAGGGGAGCGCTCTCACAGCCCTGCAGCCCGGTCTGTCGCCGCGCTTCGTCAAGGGAACGTTCGTGCCGGGGTGGAAAACCGTTGCCGATCCCAAGCTGCTTGGAAAGGCCTTGTGGGCCTATGCCGAGAGGTTGGGCGCCGGGTTCGAAAGGGCCCGGATCGAGCGTGTCGAGGCGGGACAGGACGGCGCGATCCTGACCACGGCCGACGGCACGCGGCGACGGGCGAAGCACGTCGTCATCGCTGCCGGGGCCTGGTCGCATCTGCTGGCGAGACATCTCGGCGACGGAATCCCGCTGGAGACCGAGCGTGGCTACAACACGACGTTGCCGAAGACTGCCTTCGACGTAAAGCGGCAATTGATCTTCTCCGGACATGGCTTCGTCATCACGCCGCTCGAGACGGGCCTGCGCGTCGGCGGCGCGGTCGAACTCGGCGGCCTTGAGAGGCCGCCCAATTATGCGCGCTCGAAAGCGCTGCTCGAAAAGGCGCAGAAATTCCTGCCGGGACTGGATCCGGCCAATGGACGCGAATGGATGGGGTTCCGGCCGTCGCTGCCGGATTCGCTGCCGGTGATCGGGCGGTCGCAACAAACGCCGTCGGTGGTGTATGGTTTCGGCCACGGTCACCTCGGCCTGCCCCAGGCCGCGGTGACCGGGCGCTTGATCCGCGAGCTCGTTCTCGGGCAGAATCCATCGCTCGATCTCGGCCCGTTCAGCCCGCAACGGTTTTGAGTTCGAAGACAGTCAGTTGGGAGCCGGCATGGCCAAGAATTCCTTCTTCTGCATAGACGGCCACACCTGCGGCAATCCGGTGCGGCTGGTCGCCGGCGGCGGGCCTTTGCTCAAGGGCTCGACGATGATGGAGCGGCGAGCGCATTTCCTGGCCGAATATGACTGGATCCGCACCGGGCTGATGTTCGAGCCGCGCGGCCATGACGTGATGTCCGGCTCGATCCTCTATCCGCCGACGCGTGAAGATTGCGACATCGCCATCCTGTTCATCGAAACCTCGGGCTGCTTGCCGATGTGCGGCCACGGCACCATCGGCACGGTAACTTTTGCCGTCGAGCATGGGCTGATCAAGCCGAAGACACCGGGCGTGCTCAGGCTGGATACGCCGGCGGGCTTGGTCGTAGCGGAGTACAGCCAAGTCGGCGACTATGTGGAGGAGGTGCGCATCACCAATGTGCCTTCCTTCCTCTATGCCGAGGCTCTGACGGTCGAATGCCCCGGGCTCGGCGAGATCAGCGTCGATGTCGCCTATGGCGGCAATTTCTACGCCATCGTCGAACCGCAAAAAACCTATCGCGACATGGCCGACCATTCGGCCGGCGAACTGATCGCCTGGAGCCCGGTGATGCGGCAGCGGCTCAACGAGAAATATTCCTTCGTCCACCCGGAGAATCCCGGCATCGATAAGCTGTCGCACATATTGTGGACCGGGGCGCCGACCAACCCGCAAGCCGATGCCCGCAACGCCGTCTTCTACGGCGACAAGGCAATCGACCGCTCGCCCTGCGGCACCGGCACCTCGGCGCGGATGGCGCAGCTTCACGCCAAGGGCAAGCTTGGGGTCGGCGACGACTTCGTCCACGAATCGATCATCGGGTCGCTGTTCAAGGGCAGGGTGGAGAAAGAGGTCACCGTCGCCGGCAAGCCGGCAATCATTCCGTCGATCGGCGGGTGGGCGCGGATGACCGGATTGAACACGATCTTCATCGACGACCGCGACCCGTTCGCGCACGGCTTCGTCGTCAAATAGAGAAAACGCTGACGCAAGCGAAAGAAAGAGAGCGCAAACGGATTGCCTTCGACGGCGCAACGATCCCGCTCATCAACTTATTTTGACGGCGATTTCTTCGAAATGGGTCGCATGCTGCGATTGAATCGTCAAAGACATTGCGTTAGGCCAATGGTAGGGTCCGCGATGGTCCAGGGGGCGCACCGGAACAAAACGGGCAATCGGACGACGTGCGGCGAAAACACGCGTAATGATCGAAAAATCACGTTGCAATCCGGGCTCGAAACTTTACGACTAGGGAAAATACGAAAAGGAATGCGTCTGCATGGGCGACATTCCAGGGGAGCCACGACAGCATGCAGTATTTTGTCCAGCAGCTTATCAACGGGCTGACGCTGGGATCGATCTATGGGCTGATAGCGATCGGCTATACGATGGTCTACGGCATCATCGGCATGATCAATTTCGCCCATGGCGACATTTTCATGATCGGCGCTTTCACCGCGCTCATCGTTTTCCTTATCCTCGGTGCGTTGTTCTATTCGCTGCCGATCGTCGTTGCGCTGCTGATCATGATGATCGTCGCGATGCTGCTGACCAGCCTGTATAACTGGACGATCGAGAAGGTGGCCTACCGGCCTTTGCGTGGTTCATTCCGGCTGGCGCCGCTGATCACCGCGATTGGCATGTCGATTGCGCTGTCCAATTTCGTCCAGGTGACGCAAGGGCCGCGCAACAAGCCGGTCCCGCCAATGGTGTCCAAGGTCTACAACATCGAAGGCATCAGCGTCTCGCTGAAGCAGATCATCATTGTCCTGGTCACCATAGTCCTGCTCGCGCTGTTCTGGTACCTGGTCAACAAGACCTCGCTCGGCCGGGCGCAGCGCGCCTGCGAGCAGGACCGCAAGATGGCCGCGCTGCTCGGCGTCGACGTCGATCGCACCATCTCGATCACCTTCATTATGGGCGCCGCCCTTGCCGCTGTCGCCGGCACGTTGTTCCTGATGTATTACGGCGTTGTTGTGTTTTCCGACGGCTTTACGCCCGGTGTGAAGGCGTTTACTGCCGCGGTGCTCGGCGGCATCGGCTCACTGCCCGGCGCCGTGCTCGGCGGGCTGATGATTGGCTTCATCGAAAGCATGTGGTCGGCTTATTTCTCGATCGACTACAAGGACGTCGCCGCCTTCTCCATCCTGGCGATCGTGCTGATCTTCCTGCCTTCCGGCATTCTCGGCCGGCCAGAAGTCGAAAAGGTCTGAGATCATGGCGGTTACCGTGTCTCCGGAAAGCACCGTCGTCGCCACCCCGGTCCAGCGCGCTTTTCGCGAAGCGCTCTATGCCGGCGCCATCTCGCTTGGCCTGTTCGTGCTGTTTATCGGCCTGAAAACCGACCAGAATATCTCCAACGAACTGATCCTGGTGCAACGCTGGGGCTTGCTCGCCGGCGTCGTGATCGCCACCATGGCAGGACGCTTCCTCTATGTCGCCTATGGCCAGCCCTTCCTGGCGAACCAGAAGATCGTCGACGTCGCCACCGGCCTGCTGCCGGTCAGCTTGGCTTCGCGATTCTTCCGCCTTCCCGCGTTCATCGTGGCGCTCGCCGTCGCCGTTATTCTGCTCGCGCTCAGCAGCTTTCTGACCGAGGCCTTAGGGCCGGAACTTTCCGATTTTGTGCGGTTCCTGCGGGCGCTCGCAATCATCTATGCGCTGGCTTGGCTGATATATCGGTTCCGGGCCTTCATTCACGCTCATTTCTCGGCATTGGGCATAACCGCACTGGCGCTCTACCCGATTATCGTGGTGTTGGTGCTGGCTCTATATGCCGGGTCGATGGCCGCCGGTTTCCAGGGCTCGCTGAAATATGTCGACAATTACGGCATCCAGATCCTGATCTACGTGATGCTGGCTTGGGGGCTGAATATCGTTATCGGCTTGGCCGGCTTGCTCGATCTCGGCTATGTCGCCTTCTACGCCGTCGGTGCCTACGCCTATGCGCTGCTCGGCACGCATTTCGGCCTCTCCTTCTGGATCCTGCTGCCCGCCGCTGGCCTGATGGCTGCGTTCTGGGGCGTGATGCTCGGCTTCCCGGTGCTGCGCCTGCGCGGTGACTATCTGGCGATCGTGACGCTCGCCTTCGGCGAAATCATAAGGCTGGTGATCATCAACTGGCGCGAGGTGACCAACGGCTCGGCCGGCATTTCCGGCATCCCGAAGGTGTCTTTCTTCGGCCTGATGTCGTTCAACGTCTCCGATCCGAACTACATCTCGAAGGTGCTCGGCATCGCCCAATCGGGTGCCTACTACAAGATATTCCTCTACTATTTGATCCTTGGGCTCTGTCTGCTGACGGCCTTCGTCACCGTGAGGCTCAGGCGTCTGCCGGTCGGCCGCGCCTGGGAAGCGCTGCGCGAGGACGAGATCGCCTGCCGCTCGCTCGGTATCAACACCACCACCACCAAGCTCACGGCCTTTGCCACGGGCGCGATGTTTGGCGGCTTCGCCGGCTCGTTCTTTGCCGCGCGGCAAGGCTTCGTCAGCCCGGAATCCTTCGTCTTCCTGGAATCCGCGATCATCCTTGCCATCGTCGTGCTTGGCGGCATGGGCTCGCTGGTCGGCATTGCCGTCGCCGCGATGGTGATGATCGGCGGCACCGAAATCCTGCGCGAACTGGATTTCCTCAAGACCGGCCTGAGTTGGGGCAACATCAAGGTTATACCCGGGTTCGGCCCCGACTTCACGCCGGAGCTTTATCGCATGCTGTTGTTCGGCATGGCCATGGTCATCGTCATGCTGTGGAAGCCGCGCGGCTTCGTCGGCAGCCGCGAGCCGACAGCCTTCCTCAAGGTGCGCAGGGCGGTGTCGGGGTCCTTCACCAAGGAGGGACACGGCTGATGAACGCGAGTCCCTCCGTGAACGATGCCATCCTGCAGGTCGATCATTTGTCGATGAAGTTCGGCGGTCTCGTCGCCATCGGCGACCTGTCGTTCCAGGCCAAACGCGGCGAGATCACCGCGCTGATCGGTCCCAACGGCGCCGGCAAGACCACCGTGTTCAATTGCATCACCGGTTTCTACAAACCGTCGGAAGGCATGATCACGCTCAATCGGCGCGACGGCTCGACCTTCCTGCTCGAACGTTTGCCGAACCATGAAATCCCGGCGCGGGCCAAGGTGGCGCGCACCTTCCAGAACATCCGCCTGTTCTCGGGCATGACGCTGCTGGAGAACCTGCTGGTGGCCCAGCACAACAAGCTGATGAAAGCGTCCGGCTATACCATTCTCGGCCTGTTCGGTTATAGCGGATACAGACAGGCTTCGGCGGAATCGGTTGAACTGGCCGAGCACTGGCTGGAAAAGGCCGATCTCGTCGACCGCGCCGACGATCCTGCCGGCGATCTGCCATATGGCGCGCAGCGACGGCTCGAAATTGCTCGCGCCATGTGCACCGGCCCTGAGCTTCTGTGCCTCGACGAGCCGGCCGCCGGCCTTAATCCGAAGGAATCGGCGGCGCTCAATGCACTGCTGATGGACATCAAGGACAACACCGGCACGTCGATCCTTTTGATCGAGCATGATATGGCGGTGGTTATGCAGATTTCAGACCATGTCGTCGTGCTCGAATACGGGCGCAAGATCTCCGACGGCAACCCGCAATCGGTGCGGACCGACCCGCGCGTCATCGCTGCCTACCTCGGCGTCGAAGACGAGGACGTCGAGACGGTGCTGACCGAAGTCGGCGACGAAGACGTCATCGAGCAATTGGATACGGGTCCGGATGCGGCCCACGGCCCAGGCACGTCGTCTTCGTATCTCGCCGGACCGGTTGCCGACACGGTTGGCCACAGCGAGGGCGAACGCGTCACCGTGTCAAAGGGCGCTTCGAAAGCCGGGCAGATCGATGCAAGGTCGAGTGCCGCGGCAAAGTCCGGATCGCCGGCCAAAGCCAAATCGGCCGCGAAATCTTCTGCCGCAAAATCTTCCACTGCAAAGCCGGCCTCCAAGGCTCCGGTGAAGTCAAAAACTCCCGGCACCTCTAATCGGCGTGGAGGGCGGAAATAATGGCCGGCACAACGCTGCTCGATATCAAGGGCGTCCAGACCTACTACGGCAACATCAGGGCGCTGAACGGCGTCGATGTCACGGTCAAGCAAGGTGAGATCGTAGCGCTGATCGGTGCCAACGGCGCCGGCAAGTCGACGCTGATGATGACCATCTTCGGTGCTCCCCGCGCCCGCGCGGGTACCATCACATTCGCCGGTACCGACATCACCCAGATGCCGACCCACGAGATCGCGCGCATGCGCATCGCCCAGTCGCCGGAAGGGCGCCGCATTTTCCCGCGCATGACGGTGATGGAAAACCTGCAAATGGGCGCCAGCCTCGACAACCTCGAGCATTATGACGAGGACGTCGAGAAGGTGTTCACGCTGTTTCCACGCCTGAAGGAACGCATTGCCCAGCGTGGTGGCACGCTGTCCGGCGGCGAGCAGCAGATGCTGTCGATCGGGCGCGCGCTGATGGCGCGGCCGAAGCTGCTTTTGCTCGACGAGCCGTCGCTTGGCCTGGCGCCGCTGATCGTCAAGCAGATATTCGACGCTATCCGGGAGCTGAACCGCACGCAGGGACTGACCGTGTTCCTGGTCGAGCAAAACGCCTTCGGCGCTCTGAAGCTCGCCACGCGCGGCTATGTCATGGTCAACGGCAACGTGACGATGAGCGGCACCGGCAAGGAGTTGCTCGCCAATCCGGAGGTGCGCGCCGCCTATCTCGAAGGCGGCCATCACTGAGTTTCAGGAGACATCAATCATGCAGGGCATTGTCTATGAGGAACCCTCGATCTGGCAGTTCTTCTTCGTCACCTGCCTGCTCGGCGGCTGGGCGGCGTGGATGACGGGCAAGGCATGTGCGCAGACGTGGCGCAGCTTCGCCCAGTTGTTCGCCTACATGCTGGGGCTCGGCATCGGCGTAAGATTCATCCATCATGCGCTGTTCGGCGGAACGATGTTTTCGCTGCATTACTACGTGGTCGACACCATCGTGCTGATGATATTGGGCTTCATTGGCTACCAATACACGCGCACCAACCAGATGGTAACGCAGTATAATTGGCTTTACGAAAGAGCCTCTCTTTTGAGCTGGAAACCAAAAGGTTGACATTTATCATTAACGGCGCTTCAGGGATGAATCGGCGTGACAAGTGCCTGAAAATCGGCAAAGTACTCTTTCTGCGAGCAAGAGTGGGCATCGCATGAAAGCAACATCCACGCCCACTCGGTAAATGGGAGCGTTTCAATGAAAAAGTCACTTTTGTCCGCCGTCGCCCTGACCGCGCTTGTCGCGTTCAGCGGCAGCGCGTGGGCTGACATCCTGATCGGCGTTGCCGGTCCGATCACTGGCCCGAACGCAGCATTCGGCGCGCAGTTGCAGAAGGGCGCCGAACAGGCTGCCGCCGATATCAACGCGGCTGGCGGCATTAACGGCGAGCAGATCAAGATCGAGGTCGGCGACGACGTGTCGGATCCGAAGCAGGGCATCTCGGTCGCCAACAAGTTTGTCGCCGATGGCGTCAAATATGTCGTCGGCCACTTCAATTCGGGCGTCACCATTCCGGCGTCAGAGGTCTATGCCGAGAACGGCATTCTCGTCATCACGCCTTCCGCGACCAACCCGAAGCTGACCGAGCGGGGCCTGTGGAACACGTTCCGTACCTGCGGACGCGACGATCAGCAGGGCAAGGTTGCCGGCGACTACCTCGCCGCGCACTTTAAGGACGGCAAGATCGCCGTCGTCCACGACAAGACGCCTTACGGCCAGGGTCTCGCCGACGAAACCAAGAAGGCACTCAATGCTGATGGCGTGACCGAAGCCATGTATGAGGGCATCAATGTCGGCGACAAGGACTTCTCGGCGTTGATCGCCAAGATGAAGGATGCCGGCGTCAACGTCGTCTACTATGGCGGCCTGCACACCGAGGCCGGCCTGATTATGCGCCAGCTCGCCGATCAGGGTCTCAAGGCCCAGTTCATGTCCGGCGACGGCATCGTGTCGAACGAATTGGCCTCCATCGCCGGCGATGCCGTCGACGGCACGCTGATGACGTTCGCTCCCGATCCGCGCAAGAACCCGAACGCCAAGGAACTCGTGGAGAAGTTCCGCGCCGCCGGTTTCGAGCCTGAAGCCTATACGCTCTACTCCTATGCCGCGCTGCAGATCGTCGCCGCCGCCGCCAACAAGGTCGGCTCTTCCGATGACGCGCAGAAGGTTGCGGAAGAGATCAAGAAGAGTGGCCCGTGGAAGACCGCCATCGGCGACATCGGCTATGACGCAAAGGGCGACATCACCCGTCCCGACTACGTCATCTACACTTGGAAGAAGGGTGACGACGGCAAGTACACCTACTTCGAACAATAAGCCGGCAAACGCCTGCAGCCCAAAAAATGCCCGGCGCCTCGCGCCGGGCATTTTTCATTTGTCTTTTGCTTCATCGCATAGCCGCAAGGATTTAAATCGGTTTAGCCGACGTCTCCATTTTTGTTTGCACTGCAGCATTTTCGCGCTAATCATGTCCAGCAGTTCCCTTTCCCGCGTCCGGAGCCCTGTCCTTGGCAATCTCGAAGATCCTTGTCGCCAACCGCTCCGAAATAGCCATCCGCGTCTTCCGCGCGGCCAATGAGCTCGGCCTCAAAACCGTGGCGATCTGGGCAGAGGAGGACAAATACTCCCTGCATCGCTTCAAGGCCGACGAAAGCTACCAGGTCGGGCGCGGGCCGCATTTGGCCAGGGACATGGGGCCGATAGAAAGCTATCTGTCGATCGAGGAGGTTATCCGCGTCGCCAGGCTATCGGGCGCCGATGCCATCCATCCAGGCTACGGCCTGCTGTCGGAAAGCCCGGAATTCGCCGAGGCCTGCGCCACGGCCGGCATCATCTTCATCGGGCCAAAGCCGGATACGATGCGCAGGCTAGGCAACAAGGTCGCCGCTCGCAACCTCGCGATCGAAGTCGGCGTGCCGGTAATTCCCGCCACCGATCCCTTGCCGGACGACATGGAGGCGGTAAAGGAACTCGCCAAGACGATCGGCTACCCGGTGATGCTCAAGGCATCCTGGGGCGGCGGCGGCCGCGGCATGCGCGCCATCCGCTCCGAGGCAGATCTCGCGCGCGAGGTCATGGAAGGCAAGCGTGAGGCGAAGGCGGCTTTCGGCAAGGACGAGGTCTATCTCGAAAAGCTGATCGAGCGCGCACGCCATGTCGAGGTGCAGGTGCTGGGCGACACTCATGGCAACGCCGTGCACCTGTTCGAGCGCGATTGTTCGATCCAGCGCCGCAACCAGAAAGTGGTCGAGCGGGCGCCGGCGCCCTACCTCGAAATGTCACAGCGCGAGGAGCTTTGCGGCTACGCGCTGAGGATCGCGCGCGAAACCAGCTATATCGGCGCCGGCACGGTCGAGTTCCTGCAGGATGCCGATACCGGAAAATTCTACTTCATCGAGGTCAATCCGCGTATCCAGGTCGAGCACACGGTCACCGAACAGGTGACCGGCATCGACATCGTCAAGGCGCAGATCCATATCCTCGACGGCTTTGCCATCGGCACGGCGGAATCGGGCGTTCCGGCGCAGAAGGACATCAGGCTCAACGGCCACGCGCTGCAGTGCCGCATCACCACGGAAGATCCCGAGCATAATTTCATCCCCGACTATGGCCGCATCACCGCCTATCGCGGTGCCACCGGCTTCGGTATCCGCCTTGATGGCGGCACCGCCTATTCGGGCGCGGTCATCACCCGCTTCTACGATCCGCTGCTGGAAAAGGTAACGGCGTGGGCGCCGACGCCGGCCGAGACCATCGCCCGCATGAACCGGGCGCTGCGCGAATTCCGCATCCGCGGCGTGGCGACCAACCTCACGTTCCTCGAGGCGATCATCAATCACCCGAGCTTCGCCGACAATTCCTACACCACCAAGTTCATCGACACGACGCCGGAACTGTTCGCCAGTGTGAAGCGGCAGGACCGCGCGACCAAGCTGCTCAACTACCTTGCCGACGTTTCGGTCAATGGTCATCCCGAGACGCGCGGCCGGCCGCAGCCAAAGGCCGATGCGGCGCCACCGGTAGTGCCATATCTCAACGGCAATGTGCCTCAAGGCAGCAAGCAGAAGCTCGACGTGCTCGGGCCGGAGAAATTCGCCGCGTGGATGCGCGAGCAAAAAGAGGTGCTGGTCACCGACACGACAATGCGCGACGGGCATCAATCCTTGCTCGCGACGCGTGTGCGCACCTATGACATTGCCGGAATTGCCGGCACCTATGCGCGTGCTCTGCCGCAGCTTTTGTCGCTCGAATGCTGGGGCGGCGCCACATTCGACGTCGCCATGCGCTTTCTCACCGAAGACCCATGGGAGCGGCTGTCGCTGGTGCGCGAGGCAGCACCCAACCTTCTGCTGCAGATGCTCCTGCGCGGTGCCAACGGCGTCGGCTATACCAACTATCCCGACAATGTCGTCCAGCATTTCGTCCGCCAGGCCGCTGCCGGCGGCATCGACCTGTTCCGGGTCTTCGACTGCCTGAACTGGGTCGAGAACATGCGCGTGGCCATGGATGCGGTCGGCGCCGAGGGCAGACTGATCGAAGCGGCGATCTGTTATACCGGCGACATACTCGATCCGGCGCGGGCGAAATACGATCTGAAATACTATGTCGGCCTGGCCAGGGAATTGCAGGCGGCAGGCGCCCACATCATCGCCGTCAAGGACATGGCTGGGCTTCTAAAGCCGAGCGCTGCCCGCGCGCTGTTCAAGGCACTGCGCGAGGCGACGGACCTGCCGATCCACTTCCACACCCACGACACATCCGGCCTGTCGGCGGCAACCGTGCTGGCGGCGGTGGAGAGCGGCGTCGACGCCATCGACGCGGCGATGGATTCGCTATCGGGCAACACCTCGCAGCCGTGCCTGGGTTCGATCGTGGAGGCGCTGAAGGGCACCGAGCGCGATCCGGGCCTCGACCCGCAGTGGATCAGGAACATCTCGTTCTACTGGGAGGCGGTGCGCAACCAGTATTCAGCCTTCGAAAGCGACCTGAAGGGGCCGGCATCGGAGGTCTATCTGCACGAAATGCCGGGCGGTCAGTTCACCAACCTCAAGGAACAGGCGCGCTCGCTCGGGCTGGAGACACGCTGGCACGAAGTGGCGCAGACCTATCACGACGTCAATCTGATGTTCGGCGACATCGTCAAGGTGACGCCGTCGTCCAAGGTCGTCGGCGACATGGCGCTGATGATGGTGAGCCAGGACCTGACCGTCGCCGACGTCGAGAATCCGGCGAGGGACATCGCCTTCCCGGATTCGGTGGTGTCGATGTTGCGCGGCGATCTCGGCCAGTCGCCGGGCGGCTGGCCAAAGCCATTGCAGAAGAAGGTGCTGAAGGGCGAAAAGCCGATCACGGTGCGGCCGGGTTCGCTGCTCAAACCGGCGGACCTCAAGGCCAGTCGCGCGGAGGTCGAGGAAAAGCTCGAGCGCAAGCTCAGCGGGTTCGAATTCGCGTCGTGGCTGATGTATCCGAAGGTGTTTTCCGATTTTGCCGCCGCGCAGGAGACCTACGGGCCGGTCAGCGTGCTGCCGACGCCGACCTATTTCTACGGCATGAAGCCGGAAGACGAGATTTTCGTCGACATCGAAAAAGGCAAGACGCTGGTGGTGCGCTGCCTTGCCATCGGCGATGTCGACGAAAAGGGCATGGTCACCGTGTTCTTCGAGCTCAACGGGCAGCCGCGCCGGGTGAAGGTGCCGGACCGGGCCCATGGCGCGTCCGCTGCCAAGGCACGGCGCAAGGCGGAGCCGGGCAATGAGGCGCATGTCGGCGCGCCGATGCCTGGCGTCGTCTCGGCGCTTGCGGTCGCTGCCGGCCAGGCGGTGAAGGCCGGCGACGTGCTGCTGTCGATCGAAGCGATGAAGATGGAAACGGCGTTGCATGCCGAACGCGACGGCACCATAGCCGAGGTGCTGGTCAAGGCCGGCGACCAGATCGATGCCAAGGATCTGCTGATCGCGTTCGGGTGAAACAGGCCGGCATCAGAGAGACTTGTCGGCGCCTGGCAGCAGCCCTTCATGCCGCATCGATAGTACCTTGACCCGCCGCGCCCGGTCGGGCATCGAACCGCTGCAATTCGCCGCTCGGGTCACCCCGAGTCGCGGCGAGAAACGACGCGGAGAGAAGAATATGGCCGACGACATCACCGAGACCAGCCAGACTGTTGCCGCCGGCCAGCTGCGCGCCTTCATCGAACGAATCGAGCGGCTCGAGGAAGAGAAGAAGACGATTGCCGACGACATCAAGGAAGTGTTCGCCGAGGCCAAGGGCACCGGATTCGACACCAAGGCGATGCGGTCGATCATCCGGCTGCGCAAGAAGGACCAGGCCGAGCGGCAGGAAGAGGAGTCCATCCTCGATCTGTACAAGGCTGCGCTCGGCATGGTGTAAAGGCCGGCCTCGGCGCCGGAGACGATCGCGGGAGAAGCGGTTCTGACCATGGATTCCAGCCATGAGCGAATTCGATTTTGGCGCCCGCCGCGCCTCTGAATTCCGCCAACGCAGCTTCTGGACGCTGTTCGCGGAACGGCATCCGGATGAAAGGGCTCTGTTGGCGAGGCGCGGACCGTGGTTCTGGCAGCGTGGGCTGCCCGATTTCGCATTGGTCCTTTCCATGTATGTCGCGCCTGCGCACAATCATGTCGGCGTCTTCTTCGGCCGCAACGAGAAGTTCGGTGCCACGCAAGCCTGGTCGCGGTTGAAGCCGTTCCAGCCGGCCATCGAAGACAGGCTGAAGCTCAGGCCAGAACAAAGTTGCGACGGCCTCGGCATCAATTCGATGTGGCGGGTGAATTGTTTTGCCGAGGACAATTGGCCGGCGATGACCGACTGGCTGGTGACGGAAGCCTCACGTTTCGAGCGCGCGATTGCCGACGTTCTGGGTCAGGAATAAAGCAGGGTTTCCAGACGCAATCCTTGTGGAAGGGTTGCTCTGGTGAGCAGCCAGGGAGCCGGTCGATCGATGACGATCATGTCGCGCGTTGCCGCTTTCTTCCGCTCACGCTGGTTCGGCGGCGTGCCGCTCGATCGGCTGTTCTGGCGCGACCTGGTCGTTGTCGGCACAGCGATCAACGTCGCGTCGTCGGTGGCGGCGCTCATTCTGCTAGGATTGAAGCTGCCGCTTGCGCTCGTCCTGGCGGTGCATTTCGCGCCGGTTCCCTACAATATCTTCCTGACCTTTGCCGTTTGGCGAACTGCCGGAAAATCGAGTGGCGTCATGGCCTCGCTGATGACTCTTGGCGCCACGTTGTGGCTGATCCTGGTGGTTGTGGCCTGACGATCAGGCGGCCGGCTCGAATTTGAGCGCCACGCCGTTGATGCAATAGCGCAGACCGGTCGGTGGCGGGCCGTCCTCGAAGACATGGCCGAGATGGCTGCCGCAGCGGGCGCAATGGCATTCGGTGCGGACCATGCCGTAGCTGCGGTCGACGGTGGTCTCGACCGAACCCGGCACTGGGTCGTTGAAGCTCGGCCAGCCGGTGCCGCTCTCGAATTTCAGCTTGGATTCAAACAAGGGCTGGTCGCAGCCGACGCAGGAGAAGGTGCCGGCGCGCTTCTCGTGCAGCAGGGCGCAGCTTCCCGGCCGCTCGGTGCCGTGGTTGCGCATCACCGCATATTGCTCAGGCGTCAGCCGGGCGCGCCATTCGGCATCGGTGCGGGTAACGGGGTAGGTGTGGCTGTCCATTTTTTCCTCTTAGCTTATGTCGCTATTTGGGTTGCCTTCGCAACTTCGCCTGAAATAGGCATTTGTTACGGCGTTTGCTCGTATTTCCTGTCCTGCTGCGAAGAATCCCTCAGGCGATGGCCGCGAGATAGCGCGCAACCGATGCTGAAAATGCTGCCTTTGCATCTCCGATGACGTTCTGGTTCCACCATGCGCCGTAGATATGGTCGAACGCGAAAGGCTCCAGCGCGGCCTTGATGCCGAGCACTTTCGTCGCGTTGAGCGGGATATAGTTCGGATAGCTGTACATGAAGCTGACATGACGGCGGGTCGGCGTCACCTGCAGGATGTCGCCGGCCAGGATGGCATTGCCGCGGTCGCGCTTCCAGTGCAGTACCTGGCCACCGGCAAAGTGGCCGCCGCAGCGGATGAGCGTCAGCGACGGGTTTATGGCGCGCATCTCGCCTTCCCAACTGATGATTGCCGGATGCGGCCGCATGATCCACTGACGATCATCGGCGTGCAGATAAATCGGCACGCCGCCAAACGCCCCGCTCCATTCGACCATTGCCGAATAATAATGGCAGTGCGAAATGGCGATGGCGGTCAGGCCGCCCCGGCGGTTGATCTCGGCCACCGCCTCGTCGCTGACCATCGAGATGCAGTCCCACAGCACATTGCCGTGCGGCGTTTGCGCCAGCAATGCGCGCTGGCCGATAGCGAAGCGTGGCTCGATGCCGAAGGCGAGCACGCCGGCATCATCCTTGATCACGACCCGATGGCCGGCGGCGAGCTCTTCCGGCGTGGTCCAGGCCTGACCTTCCCAGCGCACATATTGCCGCTCGTCCTCGCAGATCGGGCAATGTCGCGGCGGCGTCGCTGTCGCCGCGAACTGGACACCGCATTGCAGGCAAAGGAAACAGGTCGACCGTCCTGTTTTGCGTGGATCCATTCAGTGCTTCCTTGAAAGTTGCTTCGTCGCGGCTTCGAGGCCGGCGAGCGTCAGCGGAAACATGCGGCCGCCAAAAATATCGCGGATCATGGCAATCGAATGGGTAAAACCCCAGTTCTTCGCGTCTTCCGGATTGAGCCAAATGGCGTTCGGCCATTGCTGCAGCAGCCTGCCGAGCCAGACGGCGCCGGCCTCCTTGTTCCAATGCTCGACCGAGCCGCCGGGTTGAGCGATCTCATAGGGGCTCATCGAGGCGTCGCCGACGACGATCACCTTGTAGTCGGGGCCATATTTATGGAGGAGATCGAAGGTCGGAATCACCTCGGCATGGCGGCGGCGATTGTCCTTCCACACGCCCTCGTAGAGGCAGTTGTGGAAATAGAAATATTCGAGCTGGCGGAACTCGGCGCGGGCGGCCGAAAACAGCTCCTCGACACTCCTGACATGGTCGTCCATCGAGCCGCCGACATCGAAGAACATCAGCAGCTTCACGGCATTGCGACGTTCGGGTTGTGTCTTAACGTCAAGATAACCGTGCTCGGCGGTGGCGTGGATGGTGCCGGGCAGGTCGAATTCCTGTTCGGCGCCTTCGCGCACCCAGCGGCGCAAGCGCTTCAGCGCGACCTTGATGTTGCGGGTGCCGAGTTCGACGGCGTCATCGAAATTCCTGAACTCGCGTTTGTCCCAGACTTTTACCGCGCGGCGGTTGCGGCTTTCGTGCTGGCCGATGCGCACGCCTTCGGGATTGTAGCCATAGGCGCCGAAGGGCGAGGTGCCGCCGGTGCCGATCCATTTCGAACCGCCCTGATGCCGGCCGTTTTGCTCCTCCAACCGCTTCTTCAGCGTCTCCATCAGCTTTCCGAAGCCGCCCAGCGCCTCGATCAGCTTCCTCTCCTCGTCGGTCAGGTGCTTTTCGGCGAGCCTCCGCAGCCATTCCTCCGGGATGTTTGCGACATCGACCGCGTTTTCGCCAGCTTGCGCCTCGACACCTTTGAAGATGTGCGAAAAGACCTGGTCGAAGCGGTCGATGTGGCGCTCGTCCTTCACCAGAGCGGCGCGGGCGAGATAGTAAAAGCCCTCGACATCATAGTCGACCAGCCCGGCCTCCAGCCCCTCCAGCAGCGACAGATATTCGCGGAGCGAGACCGGAACCCGCGCTGCCTTCAGTTCGAGGAAGAAGGGGATGAACATGGTCCGACTTTATCTGTGTCCCTCGATCTTCTCCCGTGCGGCGCTGGCGATAAAGGCGGAACGCGTCAGACCACGCCGACCCGCTTCTTCGTCGATTGCCGCCAAAAGACCTGCGTCGAGCGACAGATTGGCCCGGACAGGCCGTCCGGAATCGATCAGCACAGGGATCATCACGGCGGATTCACCGGCAGCGCTATCGACTTCGCCCAGTCGGAGCAGATCTGCCACAGTGCGCGCCGCGGGCAAGGGCAAGTTCTTCGCCATTCGTGTCTCTGCCCATTCGCGAACGGCAGAAGTCGCATCGGCTATCGCCTCTTCGGGACTTGCGCCACCGCCGTGACATCCGGGAAGATCAGGCACCCGCACTCCCCAGACTTCATCTGCGCCGTCAAGAATTCCGACATAGTGCGTCATGATTCGTCCTTAAATCCATCCAGCAAGCCGGGCGATCGACCGCGCAACACCCAGAGATTGTTCGCGATGCCGCGGCACGATAATCATGATCTCCGGCCTTTCCGGATGCTCGTACTTCTCGTGTTTGCCGCCGCCTACGTTCACCCAGCCGTCACGTAAAAGCCTCGTGACAATCTTGCGCGTGTTGGTCTCGATCAGCGGCACTGTCGCCCCTGATCATGTGCAATATATTGCGCACAGGTGATTATTTCAATCGTTGGCCTCATCATAGCAGATCGTATTCGATGAAGCCGGTCCTGCGCGCCACGTGGTCGTAGAGCTTGCGCGCGGTGGTGTTGGTTTCGTGGGTCATCCAGTAGACGTTCTTGACGCCGATCTTGCCGGCTTCCTGCTTGACCGCTTCGATCAGGGCGGCGCCGACGCCCTTGCCGCGTACATCGGGGTCGGCGAACAGGTCCTGCAGGTAACAGTTGTTTATCTGCGACCAGCAGGAGCGATGGTAGAGATAGTGCGTCAGGCCGACGGCCTTGCCGTCGAGGGTGGCGATGAAGCCTTTCGGCTCGAACTCGCCCGCCGTGAACAGCCGCTTCCAGGTGACGGCGTAAACCTCTTCCGGCAGCTTGGTTTCGTAGAAGGTGAGATAGGCGGTCCAAAGACGCCGCCAATCGGCGTGGTCGGATTGCACAAGCGGGCGGACGGTGATCTCGGTCATTTCATTTCCCTCTGAAGTCGGCAACCCGAAGCTGCCTTCACGCCTCGCTGGCTGCAACGGTCCAGCGAAGGGAAAGCGCTGTCCGGCGGCTTCCGGCCGACCGCCCCTCACCCCTGCCGTCTCGCCATAAAGGCCAGGCGCTCGAACAGATGCACGTCCTGTTCGTTCTTCAGCAACGCGCCATGCAGCTTGGGCAGCACGTTCTTCGGGTCGGCGCGCAGGTCCTCGGGCGCGATCTCGTCGGCGACCAGCAGGCGGATCCAGTCGAGTGCCTCGGAGGTCGACGGCTTCTTCTTGAGGCCCGGCACGTCACGGATTTCATAGAATTGCGTGAGTGCGGCGCGCACCAGGTTCTGCTTGATGCCGGGATAGTGCACGTCGACGATTTTGTGCAGCGTCTCGACGTCGGGAAAGCGGATGTAGTGGAAGAAGCAGCGGCGCAGGAAGGCGTCCGGCAGCTCTTTTTCGTTGTTGGAGGTGATGATGACGATCGGCCGGACTGTGGCACGGATGGTCTCGCCGGTCTCGTAGACGAAGAACTCCATCCGATCCAGTTCCTGCAACAGATCGTTGGGGAACTCGATATCGGCCTTGTCGATCTCGTCGATCAGAAGCACGACTTTCTTGCCGGCAGCAAAGGCGTCCCACAGCTTGCCGCGCTTGATGTAATTGCGGATGTCGTTGAAGCGCTCGTCGCCGAGCTGGCTGTCGCGCAGCCGCGAGACGGCATCATATTCATAGAGGCCCTGCTGCGCCCGCGTGGTCGATTTGACATGCCATTCGATCAGATCGATGCCGAGCGCCGCCGCCACCTGGCGGGCAAGTTCGGTCTTGCCGGTACCGGGCTCGCCCTTGACCAGCAACGGCCGCTCGAGCGCGATCGCCGCGTTGACCGCCACCATCAGATCCTTGTCGGCGACATAGGCTGCCGTGCCTTCAAAACGCATTTTTGCTCCCGGGTTCATCGCGCGACCCTAAGGAGGCGGCCTTCGCTGTGCAAGGCGCTGCTGGCAAAGCGGGGATCTTGCCGGCGCGACCCTCGTCGAGCGGTTCTGCGTCGATTTAAGACTCGAAACATGTCGTCTCTCTGGCGCTTGGTCTGCCGTCTGCCTATATTGGCGGAGACGGTCTGCGCTTCCCGGCAGGAGAACATTTTCCCCGGGGCCTTAATGATCCCTAGGGAGCTGTCCCTGGGAAGACCCGTGGGTTTTCTCATACGGCGCCCACCTACTTTGTAGGTTCCCGGGATCGCTCTCTCCACCGGTTGTGTGGATCGTCACCTGTCGAAAAGGCAATGTCTGGCGGATCTTGTCGTCGCGCCGCTTTGTGCGGTGCTCTCACGAACGAAAGCTCGCCCCGCTCCTCCAAAACGTCGCTCGTAAAACTCCATCCAAATCTGACCTTTTCTAACGTCGGCGCATGACATCCCCAAAAGACCTGAAAAAAACTCTCCGCAACCAAGCCCTCGGGCGCCGCGACGCGCTCGATCCTTTCTGGCGGGTGGAGGCAGCACTCGAAATGGCCGAGACGGCGCGCGACCGGATCACGGTCGAGCCGGCCCAGATCGTCTCAGGCTTCTGGCCGATGCGCTCGGAAGTCGACGTCCGGCCGCTGATGTTTGCCTTGCGCGAAAAGGGGGCAAGGCTCTGCCTGCCGGCCATCCTCAACAAGACCACCATCGTTTTTCGCGAACTGGTGCGCGGCGCGCCGATGATCGACATGGGCTTCGGCACCGTCGGGCCGCATGAGGAAGCCGAGGTGCTCGATCCCCAAATGATGCTGGTGCCGCTTGCCGCCTTCGATGCGCGCGGCCACCGCATCGGTTACGGCGCCGGCTATTATGACCGGGCGATCGCGCGGCTGGCCGACAAGGGGCAGCAGCCGCGGCTGATCGGCATTGCCTTCGACTGCCAGGAGGTGGCCTTGGTGCCGGACGAGCCGCATGACGTGATCATTCCGGAAATACTCACCGAGAGCGGGTTGCGCCGGTTCGCGCCGAAATTGTAGATAAGTTCCTGGACGCATGGTCTTTTCCGAAAGTCATGCAGCTTTTTGCTTCGCTGACCTTCGGTTCGGGATCACGCTTATATGAGACTTCTCTTCCTCGGCGACATGGTCGGCAAGACAGGACGTACGGCGGTGTGGGAACAACTGCCCGGCCTGATCTCGGATTTCAAACTCGACTTCGTCATCGTCAATGGCGAGAACGCCGCCGGCGGCTTCGGCATCACCGAGGAAATTTTTCGCGAGACGATCTCGGCCGGCGCCGATGTCGTCACCACCGGCAACCATGTCTGGGACCAGCGCGATGCGCTGATTTTCGCGCCGCGCGAAGAGCGCTTCCTGCGTCCGTCCAATTTCCCCAAGGGTACGCCGGGGCGCGGCTCAGGCGTCTACGTCGCCAGGAACGGCGCGCGCGTGCTGGTCGCCAACATCATGGGCCGGGTGTTCATGCATCCCGAGCTCGACGATCCGTTCCAGGCCGGCGAGCGCGAACTTGCCGCTTGTCCGCTTGGTGAGCAGGCCGATGCGATCGTCATCGATTTCCATGCCGAGGCGACCTCGGAAAAAATGTGTTTCGCCCACTTTGTCGACGGCCGTGCCAGCCTTGTTGTCGGCACCCACACGCATCAGCCGACCGGCGATCACCAGATCCTCAATGGCGGCACCGGTTATATTTCCGATGCCGGCATGTGCGGCGATTACGATTCCTCGCTCGGCATGGACAAGGAGGAGCCGCTCAACCGGTTCCTGTCCAAGGTGCCGAAAGGCCGCTTCGAGGCGTCGACCGGACCGGCGACATTGTGCGGCGTCGGCGTCGACATTTCCGACCGTAGCGGCCTGACCGAACGGATCGCGCCGTTTCGCCGCGGCCCGCGGCTGGAGGAAACGGCGCCATCCTTCTGGTCGTGACATTGATATGGACGCTTGCAGTACCCAATTGCCGGCGAAACTGCTCTAGATCGTAGAGGGGACGACCTCCATGCAGCTAGTCGAATTCCTGGCGCCGCATTTCGCCTTTGTCTCCGACCCGACGGCATGGGTCGCGCTGCTGACGCTGGTCGTGCTGGAGGTCGTGCTCGGCATCGACAATCTGATCTTCATCTCGATCCTGACCAACAAATTGCCGGTAGCGCAGCGGGCCCGCGCCCGGCGGCTCGGCATATCCGCCGCGCTGGTGATGCGGCTGATCCTGCTGGCCACCATCTCGATCATCGTCCAACTGACGACGCCGATATTCACCGCCTTCGGCCACGGCTTTTCATGGCGCGACCTGATCCTGATCGCCGGCGGCCTGTTTCTCGTCTGGAAGGCGACCAAGGAGATCCACCACACGGTTGATCTCGATGATCACCAGGACACCATGATGGGCGAGACGCTGCAGCTTTCGCTGGCCGGCGCGATTTTCCAGATATTGCTGCTCGACCTCGTCTTCTCGATCGACTCGATCATCACCGCCGTCGGCATGACCGACGAAATCGCGATCATGTACATCGCGGTGATCGTGGCGGTGAGCGTGATGATGCTGGCGGCCGGGCCGCTGGCCGATTTCATCGCCAGGAACCCCAGCATCGTCATGCTGGCCCTCGGCTTCCTGCTGATGATCGGCATGACGCTGATCGCCGACGGCATGGGTTACCACGTGCCGAAAGGCTACATCTACGCCGCCATGGGTTTTTCGGCCTTGGTCGAAGGGCTCAACATGCTGGCTCGGCGGCGGAAGAAGGCAAAGGGCGGGGGCGGGCATTGACTTGACTCTTACAGAATTGTGCGTACAATTTTGTAAATAACGGTGCCGCCATATTGCGATTTGGATGGGATCCCGAGAAGGCCAAGCGCAACCGTGCGAAGCATGGTGTTGCGTTCGATCTCGCCAAAGATGTCTTCAAGGATCCGCTTCATCTGATTGTGCCTGACCGGTTTGAAGATGGCGAGCAAAGGTGGCATGCGATCGGGATGAGGGCTGGTGGTACTGCTCGTTGTTCACACTTATCCCGATCTCGAAGATGAGGAACGAATTCGGATTGTCGGTGTCCGGAAAGCAACGCCGCATGAATGGAGGCGCTATGAGCAGGAAGGAACTTAGCCAAGATCAGCGCAACCAGCTCGCCAATTTGGCAGATTTGCCTGACAGCGAAATTGACACGTCCGACATTCCGGAAACTTCGGCCGAGAATTGGGTTCATGCTCGCCGAGGGCACCTCTACCGGCCACTAAAGCAGCCGGTGACCATTCGGCTTGACGCTGATGTGCTGTCCTGGTTCAAGGAGCATGTCGAAGGCGGTGGCTATCAAACGGAGATCAACCGCGTGCTCCGCCGTCATGTGCTAGAGCAGGAAAAGCGGCGTTCCTGAGCATTCGCGGTCTGTTGCCAGCCGATCTTGGCTCGCCGTTACTTAATTTGCTGGAACGTCCTTCGGGTGGCGGTCGCCGATCAGGCCGAGCATCACGCCTTGCTCCAGCCACGCCTTGGCGCCGGCGAGCACCAGCGCAAAACCGCCGGTCGAGCCGATCGCCTGCTTGACCTGCTCGTCAGGGCTGCCGGCAAAGCCGAAATTGCGGACCTCGACAAAGGTCGTGTTGCCCGGCATCTCCTCGAAAGTCCAGACCACCGTAGTCGGCGGATCGCTCCATTGCATGACGATCTTCTTGTTATCGACGATCTCACTGACATTGATCGTCGTCGAGACGCCATACATGCGCCATTCCCAGCGAACTTTGTTGCCGCTGTCCAGCCTGTTGCTGCCATGGGTGAACCAGAACTTCGTCGTGATCGCCGGATCGACGAAGGCTTCGAATACGTCGGCGACCGGCCGCCTTATCAGCATGCCGGCTTCGGCGGTCGGTGTTTCACGGATTTTCATAGCGTCCTCCTTTCCACGGCGCCGCCCTGTTCACCAGGCATCGGGTTCGCGTACGAGGTGAATGATGTTGGCCGGATTGGTGATCCAGCCGCCGCGAAAGCCTTCACCCAGTGCCTCGATGGCATCGCAGCGCACGACGCCGGCCTCGGCGAGATGCTCCGCCGCGCCTGGAAAATCATCGGTGAACAGTTCCAGCCAGATCTCGGCCTGGCTCATCATCGGCGCCTCGTCGATCCACAGTCGATTGGGACCGAGTTCGAACCCGATGGCCGGCGATTTGGCCGTGAATGGCTTCAGGCCGATGACGTCGCGATAGAAGGCGATCGTTGCCTGGTATTGATGTGGCGGGACCTTCATCGCGATGTTGATGCCGCCGGTGATCTTCGCGGTCATTCTTACTCCATTTGCTCTCAGATGTTGTTCTCGTTGGCCGGCTCGCCCTTCATCTCGCTGCGGTAATAGCCGTCGCGCAGATTGATGCCGTATTCGACATAGGCCTTCATGCAGGCCAGCATCTGCGACCAGCCCTCGCAATTGAGGTAGGATTTCTTCAGGCCGACCGCGTTCTCGTGCCAGCCGGTTTCGGCGATGGTGACGAAGGTGCCGCCATCGTCGAGCGGCTCGAAATTCATCTCGATGCGGGTCTTGTAGGCTGGCTTGCCGTCGGCGTCGGTGGCATCCCAGCGCAGCACGATGCGGCTGTCTTTCTTCACCTCGTCGACCTCGACGGGAACCTTGCCCCACCAGATGACGGTGGCGCCCGCCACCAGCAGTGCGCTGGCGCCGCCGATCGTGGTGAAGTAGCCGCTAAGTTTCTTCGGATTGACGACCGCATCGAAGACTTCGGCGACGGGTTTGCCGATGCGGCCAGAAACCCTGAATCCAAGAGACATATCCACAGCTCCTTCCTTGAATGGCACAAAGATATGTTATAGAAATATAACATGTCAAGCCAATCGCGGGACGACAATGTTTTCAAGGCGCTGGCGCATCCGCGCCGGCGTGCGTTGCTCGACCGGCTGAAGGATGCGCCGCAGACCACCGGCATGTTGTGCGATGCCTTCCCCGACATGGACCGTTGCACGGTCATGCTGCACCTGAAGGTGCTGGAGGAGGCCGACCTGGTCGTGGCGCGGCGCGAGGGGCGCGAACGCTGGAACCATCTCAACGCGCTGCCGATCAAGCACATCCACGACCGCTGGATCAGTCAATATGCCACGCACGCGATCGGCATCCTCGACCGGCTGAAATCCGATCTTGAGGGATGAAAGGTTTGCCGAAGCCTGCCGATTTTCGGATCTTGAAAGCCTTGCGTGCCGGCAGCAATGGCGCGGCTGGACGAATTGAGCCGATTTATCTATAAGCCGGCCATTCCGACAGCGAGCGCCGTCCGTCCGTCAGGGACGCAGCAGGACGTTCTGAAATTTTGAATTCGAGCATTTTTGCAAGATGCCGGGTGGTTCACCAGGCGGCAGATGCTCTAGCCGAGAAGATGACAGGGGTGCCATGGCTGGCCATTCACAGTTCAAGAACATCATGCACCGCAAGGGCCGCCAGGATGCGGTGCGGTCGAAAATGTTTTCCAAGCTGGCGCGCGAAATCACCGTCGCCGCCAAGAGCGGCACGCCCGATCCATCGATGAACCCGCGCCTGCGCCTTGCGGTGCAGAACGCCAAGGCGGTGTCGATGCCGAAGGACAATATCCAGCGCGCCATCAACAAGGCGTCGATGGGCGATGCCGAGACCTACGAAGCCGTGCGCTACGAGGGTTACGGGCCAGGCGGCGTCGCGCTGATCGTCGAGGCGCTGACCGACAACCGCAACCGCTCGGCGTCGAATGTACGCGCTGCCTTCACCAAGGCGGGCGGGGCGATGGGCGAGACCGGCTCGGTATCGTTCATGTGGGACCGCGTCGGCGAGATCTACTATCCGGCATCGGCCGGCAGCGCCGAGAAGGTGATGGACGCGGCGATCGAGGCCGGCGCCGACGACGTCCAGTCGGACGAGGACGGGCACACGATCTACTGCGCCTTCGAGAATCTCGGCGAGGTGTCGAAGGCACTGGAAGGCGCGCTTGGCGAGGCTGAATCGGTGAAGCCGATCTGGAAGCCGCAGACCAATATCGCGGTCGACGAGGAGCGGGCACAATCACTGATGAAGCTGGTCGCGACGCTCGAGGACGACGACGACGTGCAGAGCGTCTACGCCAATTTCGAGGTCGACGAGGAGACCTTGGCAAAGCTCAGCGCGGCATGATCCAACACGCGCTGCCCACAGTCCGTATCACCTATTGCATCCAGTGCCAGTGGCTGCTCAGGGCCGGCTGGATGGCGCAGGAGCTGCTGTCCACCTTCGGCACCGATCTGGGCGAAGTGACGCTGGTGCCCGGCACCGGCGGCATCTTCACCATTTCCTGCAATGACACGCTGGTCTGGGACCGCAAGCGTGACGGCGGTTTTCCCGACGCCGCAAAGCTCAAGCAACTGGTTCGCGACGTCATCGATCCGGATCGCGATCTGGGCCATGCCGACCGCAAGGGCCATAAGTCAAAAGACCCTGCCTGACGGCCTTTTAGGACTTCCGTCCTGCATTCACCGCCATGCGAAGATGAAGCAGCCCAGCGCCACGATGGCGGTGATGGTGCGGACATGGTTCCACATCACCCAGTCCCTGAGATAGGTGGCCCATACCGCGGCGCCGTTGGCGCTTGCCGGATCGACCGCGGCCAGGGCGTTGTTGAGCGGCACGTTGAACATCATCGTCACGATCGGGTTGCCGACGAGGTAGATCAGGGCGCCGGCGAGGAGCCAGAACGAACCCGGTTGGCTCCAGCCGATAAGAGCGCCGGCGGCAAGGACAAGACAGACCAGCCCGGTGGCGAAAAGCGCGGTCATGAATGCCGGCGTAATCACGGTGATGTTGATCGAATTCATGGCGGCGATGCCGCCTCCGGCAGGCAAGCGGGCGAGCGCCGGCATGATAAAGTTGGAGAAGGCGAAGAAAACGCCGCCGACAACGCCTGAGCCAATGGCAGCGACGAAGGTGAGGGTGGGAAGCAGTTTCATGATCATGTCAGTTCCTCCGGCTTCAGATTCGAGCAGTTCGATTGGTGTGTCGTCTAAAAATATGAATGATCCTCACATTTGCAAAACGTGATAAACCCTCGTATTTTCTCAGTCAAGCCATTTTTCTGGAGACAGTCATGGAAGGCACCGCTGCACCGGGTTCCCGCAACGAGCAGATCGCATCGCCGCGCCGGGCACCGAGCCAGCAGCGCAGCCGCGAGCGGGTCGAGCGGATGTTGGCCGCCGCCTCGGCGCTGATCGCCGAGCAAGGCAGCGACGCCATGCGCATGGGCGAGGTGGCCGAGAGGGCCGGTGTGTCGATCGGCTCGCTCTATCAGTTCTTCCCCGACAAGAGGGCGATCATCTGGGCGCTGGCCGAACGCTACACCGCCGAAAGCCAGGCCTGCATTGCGGCAGCGCTAGCCGAGGTCAATGACGCCGAAGGCCTGCGCCGGGCATTTTCGGAACTGGTGGATATCTACTACGGAATGTTCCTGGCGGAGCCGGTGATGCGCGACATCTGGTCGGGCACGCAGGCCGACAAGGCGCTGCGCGAACTCGAGCTCGCCGACAGCCGGGCCAACGCCGAATTCCTTACGGCCGTGCTGAAACGGCTGCGGCCGTCCGCCGATCCGGAAGCGCTCGAAACGACGGCGTTTCTCATCTGGCAGATGGGCGAGGCCGCAATGCGGCTGGCGATCTCGGTCGGGCGGCAAGAAGGCGACCGGCTGGTTGCTGCCTACAAGCGGATGGCCCTGCGCGAGTTGCTCGGCGGGTAGGGCCGTATTTTCCCAACAAAAAACCCGCCACGAAGGCGGGTTTCTCGATCTGCGAAATGCCAATGCGGCTTAGAGGCCGAAGCCTTCGAAACGCTTCTTGAACTTCGACAGGCGGCCACCGCGGTCGAGCAGGGTCTGCTGGCCGCCGGTCCAGGCCGGATGGGTGGTGGGGTCGATATCGAGGTTCATCGTATCGCCTTCCTTGCCCCAGGTCGAACGGGTCATGTATTCGGTGCCGTCGGTCATGACGACCTTGATGGTGTGGTAGTCGGGATGGATATCGGTCTTCATGGGTCTGTTCCTGGCTTGCCGGGTGCTGCCGACGGGCTGAAGCCTGCGTCGATGCGCCCCTTTTTAAAACTCGAAGCCGCAGCTATTGAGGAGCCACGGCTTCTAAAACGGTCGGCGAGCCTATACATCAGCCGGAATTGAATCACAAGGCCGCGGCAAGCGCATATTGATGGCGCAAGCCTCAAAGGGCCAAAGGAAACGGTCATGGCGAACATCAGCGGCGATGCAGACGAGCGCAGGCGCTCGCTGAAGCCGCTGCAGCGCCTGTTTCCCTACATCACCCATTACCGCAAAATGGTCATCGGCGCGATCGTCTCACTGGCCGTCGCGGCGGCGACGACGCTGGCGCTGCCGCTGGCCGTGCGGCGGATGATAGATCACGGCTTTTCCGCTTCCGATTCCAGCTTCATTGCCGAATATTTCGCCATGCTGGTGGTGATGGCCGCCGTGCTGGCGGCGGCATCGGCCAGCCGCTACTATTTCGTCATCACGCTCGGCGAGCGCGTCGTTGCCGATATCCGCCGCGATGTCTTTGCCCACGTCACCACGCTGTCGCCCTCGTTCTTCGATACAGCCCAGTCGGGCGAGATCGTCTCGCGGCTCGCCGCCGACACGACACAGGTCAAATCGGCCGTCGGTGCTACCGCCTCGGTGGCTTTGCGCAACGTCATCCTCGGCCTTGGCGCCGTGGCGATGATGGTCTTCACCAGCCCAAAACTGTCCGGCCTGGTCATCGCGGCCATTCCGCTAATCGTGCTGCCGCTGGTCGCCTTCGGCCGCTCGGTGCGGCGCAAGTCACGGCTGGCGCAGGATACGCTTGCCAATGCCACCGCCTATGCCAGCGAGCAGATCGGCGCGGTGCGCACCCTGCAGGCCTTCACCAACGAGAAGCTTGTAACCAGATATTTTTCGTCCGCCGTGGAAGCAGCGTTCGAAGCGGCGCGGGCCTCGATCTTTGCCCGCTCCTTTCTCACCTTCTTTGCCATCTTCATGATCTTTTCCTCAGTCGTGGCGGTGCTGTGGTTCGGTTCGCGCGACGTGCTCGACGGCACGCTGTCGCCGGGCACGCTCGGTCAATTCCTGCTCTATTCGGTGTTCGCCGCCGGCGCGCTCGGCGCCCTGTCGGAGGTCTGGGGCGAACTGTCCCAGGCAGCGGGCGCTGCCGAACGGCTGACCGAGATCCTGGCCGAGAAACCCGCGATCCAGGCGCCCGCCGATCCGAAGCCGCTGCCGGCAAAGGCGAGAGGTGCGATCAGCTTCGACGATGTCTCCTTCTCCTATCCGGCCCGGCCCGACCGCGCCGCCGTCCATGGCCTGAGCTTTCAGGTCAAACCCGGCGAGACGGTGGCGATCGTCGGACCCTCGGGCGCCGGCAAGAGCACCGTGTTTTCGCTGCTTCTGCGCTTCTACGATCCGGAGTCCGGCGGGATCATCATCGACGGGGTCGATCTGCGCGAGGCCGATCCGGCGGCGATCCGCGCGCGCATCGCCATCGTGCCGCAGGACGTCACCATCTTTGCCGCAAGCGCGCGCGACAATATCGGCTTTGGCCGGCCTGGCGCCAGCCAGGCCGAGATCGAGGCGGCGGCGAAGGACGCGCTTGCCGACGAGTTCATCCTGAAACTCGAAAAGGGCTATGACAGCCAGGTCGGCGAGCGCGGCGTGACGCTGTCGGGCGGCCAGCGCCAGCGCGTGGCGATCGCCCGCGCCATTTTGCGCGATGCGCCCATCCTGCTGCTCGACGAGGCGACCTCGGCGCTAGATGCCGAAAGCGAGACGCTGGTGCAGACGGCGCTGGACCGGCTGATGCAGGGCCGCACCACGATCGTCATCGCCCATCGGCTGGCAACCGTGCTGAAGGCCGATCGCATCCTGGTCATGGATGGCGGCCGCATCGTCGAGGAAGGCACGCATCAGAGCCTGGTCGCCAAGGGCGGCATCTATGCGCGGCTGGCCAAGCTGCAGTTCGATACCGGGGCGAATGCTTTCAGGGGCGCGGCAGAGTAGCATCGCTCATCCCGATGAAATCGAGATGAGGCTCCATCTTCTTGTTTGACCATGATCTCTTCCGAAAACCGGCAGCCACTTTTCGGGGTCATGGTGCCCAGCGGCCGCCGAGATTCTTCAGCTACCGAAAGCTCGGCGTTTGCCACGTCGATAGGCGATGAACAGGGGAACGCCGACAAGCAACGACAACAAAAGCATGCTGGCGACGGTCTGTCGCTGCTCCTTTGCCGGATCGCTGAGCTGCACATCGGCAGGCGGCTCTTCATAGGTAAAATCGTACTGCCAGCGAACCTGGTCTGCGAGGTCATCGACGGTTTTCAGATAATCGGCAATCGCCTTGGCCGGTACTTCAGTCGCCAGCGTCTGAAAATTCCATTCAACTTGAAATTCGGTGGGCGTGTTGGACCAGGATGCCTTGAGAGACAGATAGGGTGTCACGACGTTTTTCATCGACTCGCCGGAAAACCTCGCCTTGAGGTTGCGCACGGTCACCTTGTGGCGGCGATAGAACTGGGGGCCGAGGGAGACGGGCCCGGTTCGGTCGACAATTGTCGGGGTTGGAAGAGAGTTGTTGCCGAGATCGGCCGCGCGGATCGGGAAATTCTTTGCCAGATCGTTGGCCGCCAGCGCCTCCGCCGGCAAGCGATAACTTTCCTTCACGCTCACTATGTTGCCGTCGCGGCGATCCACGATTTCCGGCTTGGCGATGGTTTGGATGCCCGGATATTGCTTGTTGTAGTATTTCAGGTAGGCGTCCGACACCTCGCTCAGCGACCGGCTGGCGAAATTGCCGCGCATCCAATCGGCATCGGCGTCCTCATATGTCGAGAAGACCGTCAGCACGAGGGGATCGCCCGGTTTCCGCGGAAAGTCGAATTCCTCGGCGATCTGGATCGATGGGCTGGTAAGCACAGGGCTCGGCATCTTCTCCAACCCGCCGGTGCTGGAAAGCGGCAGCGCGAAGCCGTAGTCGGGCTGTGCGAGATTGTGCGCCCTGCCGCCCTGAAGATAGTTCGTGGCGTCCAGCCAATATGTCTTTGCTCCGATCCTTGCCTTGACGATGGCATGGTCGAAATCGCGGAGCGCCGGCAGATGCTGGTCCAGGGCCCGTCCCTCGTCGAGATCGGCCAAGGCGACCTCGGCAGCAATGCCAAGCCGCACAAGCGACGAAACCAGCAGCAGGGCCTTGTCCTTGCAGTCACCGAACCCGCTCAGGATGACCGTCGCGGGATCACGCGGAACGTAGGAACCGGCACCCATCGACAGGCTTACATAGCGGATCTGGTCCTGCACCAGCCGCATTGCCTCGACCATCCGGTCTTCGGGCACCGGATGCCGCAGAGCGATGTCGTCGAGCTTTGCGGCAAAAGCCGGGGGAAAAACGGTCGCTGGCTTGTAATAGGGCGCAACGGCATCGACCACACTTTGCCAATTCGCGGTAGACGCGACATCGATGGAGCCCCAGCCTGGATAGGTCACGGGCAGGTTGTCCTCGACATTGACCGGTTTCGGGTTTGGAATCTCCCACAGATAGGTGGTGTCCGGTCCAGTCGGGGAGATTGAGGGCTTGAGTCGGGTTCCCCGTGTCTTGATCTGGAGCGGCTGGTCCGAAGGCCAAATGATGCTTGTGCGGATAAGCGCTACCGGCTCTTCCCATTCGGTGGAGAAATTCTTGAAGAAAAGGTCCTTGCCGACCAGCGGCGTTATCTCATAGGTCGACCCGTAGTCGACGATGTCGCCGGTGCGCACATCATCGATGTTGACATGTGCTGTCAGCCAGCCGTCGAAGACACCCTTCTCGGCGTCTCTTTCCCTGCGGAAGATGTCGAATTCGACACCTTCCAGCCGGTCCAAAACGGCGCCATCGCGGATGATGTGAAGATGGTTGAGCGTGACCTTGTGCCGGGACGGATCGAACTGCAGATCGATACTCGCGCCACGATCCAGGCCGGGACGGTCGACGATTTTATAGACGGTGCGCGAGTACTCGACATAGCCGCCGGCGCGATGCTTGATCTGGTCGTCCGAGAGCAGCCATGAAACGCCATTCTTGATTTGATCCGATCGGGTGGGATCGGCAGCCGGAATATCAAGCTGCTTTACCCAGCTTTCTGCCGGACCCTTGAGAACCATGTCGTCGGCCATGGCCGGAGAACTCAGGCCGATCAATAAGATGAAAAATACCAAGCGGGGCCAGAAAGACTTCATCCTATGAAAACTGTAACAGACAGACATCTACGCTCGCCCAACTTGGAAGAACTCCTTTTTCAGAGGCTTTCCCACCAAAGTAAAGGCCAGTTTCGCGGATTTCTGCAGTCACCGCGGCAAGAACCTGGAATAGACGAAGCGGCTCAGTTCCCGTACCGCTTCTTCAGGTGATCGGTGAAATGCACGGCATTGAGCTTTTCGCCGGTGGCGCGTTCGAGCAGTTCCGGTGTCGACCAGCGCGAGCCTTGCGACCAGATCCTTTTGCGGCGCCAGTCGTTGATCGCGGCGAAATCTCCCTTGGCGAGGTCTTCGTCGGCTGAAGGATGATCCCTGGTCAGCGCCGCCCATTGCTGCGCCGCCATCATGGCGCCCAGCGTGTAGGAGGGGAAATAGCCGAAAGCGGCACCCGGCCAGTGGACGTCCTGCATCGGACCGTCAGCCGGATTGTCTGATGTCGACAGGCCGAGATAATCGCGCATCTTGGCATCCCAGGCTTCGGGCAGGTCGGCTGCTTCCAGCCGTCCCGAGACAAGCTCCTGCTCCAGCTCGTAGCGCAGGATGACGTGCAGCGGATAGGTGACCTCGTCGGCATCGACGCGGATCAGGCCGCGCTCGACCCGGTGCACATGCGGCAGGATATCGTCGATTGTCGAGCGCTCGCCGAGGTGTCTTTCGACCACCGGCAGCGCCCAGCGCCAGAATTCTGGATTGCGGCCGATCTGCTTTTCGACGAACAGGCTCTGGCTTTCATGCACCGCCATGCCGCGCGCTCTGCCCAGCGGCCAGTGCGCCCACGCCTTCGGCAGATTCTGCTCGTACAGCGCATGGCCGGTCTCGTGCAGCACGCCCATCAGCGCCGACAGGAAATCCGAGGTCTTGTAGCGGGTGGTGATGCGCACGTCGCTCGGCACGCCGCCGCAGAACGGATGGTGCGAAACCGCCAGCGAGCCGTGGGTGAGGTCGAAGCCGACTGCCGCCATCATGGCGAGGCCGAGCTCGCGCTGCTTGTCCAAGGGGTAGCTGCCGGAAAGCGGCTTCAGCGGATGTTTCGCCAGCCGCTCTTCCTGCACGGCCAGTGCCTCCGGCACGAAACCTTTCAGGAAGGTCTTCAACTCGACAAACACAGGCGTGACGTCGGCGGTGCGATTGCCCGGATCATATTGCTCCATCAGCGCGTCGTAAGGCTCGAGCCCGAGCACCTGGGCGCGAAGGGCCGCCTCCTCGCGGACCAGCGCCACGACGCCTTCCAGCGCCGGCAGGAAGCCGGCCCAGTCGTTCTTGGCCCGCAGGTCGCGCCAGAGCTGCTCGGAGCGCATGCGCGCGGTCGTCTGGCGCTCGACGAACTCGACCGGCAGGCAGGTCAGGTTGGTATATTGCCGGCGGAATTCCCTGACCGCGGCCTGCTGCTCTTCGTTCAGCGCCTCCTGCTCGGCCGCCGCGATCCAGTCGGCAATCTCCGGCGCAGTCGCCCGGGCATGGTGCATGCCGGCAAGCACCGACATTGCCTCTGCGCGCTTCTCGCCGCCGCCGACCGCCATATGGGTCGCCTCGTCGGCGCCGAGGATGGCGAGGGCGTGTTCCAGTGCTTCGAGCTTGTGGCCGAGGTCGTCGAGTTTTTGAAAGGACATTGTGGGTTCCGCTGATTTGACGGCGGGAAAAGATACCAATGCAAAACTGTTGGCAACCCCTGAAGACCGTCCGCGACCGATGCATCGACTGCCGGCCGCAACGGTCGAAAGGCACCTCGCGGAAGCGGTGGCGTGCGTGATCAATGTCGTCCGGCGGCGGCAGACCGCGATGGGGGAGACGAAAAATGATCGCCAATGTGCTGGTCGGGCTGGTGGCCGTGATCCACCTCTGCATCGCCTATCTGGAGATGGTGCTGTGGGACACGCCGCGCGGCCACATGGTGTTCAGGCTGACGCCGGAATTCGCCAGGGCCTCGAAAGTGCTTGCGGCCAATCAGGGCTTTACGACGGCTTTCTCGCAGCCGGCCTGACCTGGGGCTTTACCTCGGCGAAGCCGGTTTTCAGTAGTCTTCTTCTTGCTCTGCGTCGCCGTCGCCGGCCTTTACGGCGGCAACGGCGGGCGCAAAATCCCTGTTCATCGAGACAGTGCCGGCAGTACTGGCGCTGATTTGCGCTGGCGTTGGACTAGCGCATGATCCCTGAACCGAAAGCTGGAAAAGGATCATGGGCAAAATCAATTACCACAGCGCCGGGCATTGCGGCCGATTTCAGCCGCCTGGATAAGTTGGGCCATAGCCGTTGGGATAGTATCCGCCATCGGCGCCGTTGCCGATGAGGAAGGCACTGCCGGTGTCAGCGCGCAGCTTTTGGCTGACATCGTCGAGCTGCGCCATCAACTGCTGATATTGCGTGCTCGGCATCGTTCCACGGCGAGCGGCCCTCTGGGCGGCCCGATCGAGTTGAGCGACCTGCGTGCGCAAGTCGCGCGCCTCGCCCGGCTCGAGCTTGTTCGCCCGGATGGCGCCCTGGATACCCGTCTCCACGCTCTGGATCTGATTGATCAAGGCCGTCGCACGCGGGCCGGCGTAAGCGCCAGCAAACGGAACGGCGAGGAAAAGTGTGGCGAGCGTAGCAGTCCTGAGATTCCTGGGAGCGAAGAAGCGCATGGTTGCGTCTCCTTTACTGGGGAAGGCGGTGGTTGGGAGGGTCCTGCCTTCCGGCCGCGGGCCGTCAGGTTCCGTCGCGTCGCGATGAGCGGTTCCACCGCCGGCGGTTCTCGGCCCATGACCAAGGCTAAAGGCCACGGCGGCAAAGTGTAATTAAAAAATGGTAATTTTTTCAGCTCTTGCCGCTGCCGCACCAGTGCCCTAAATGCCGCCGACTTGAGCCGGCTCGAGCCGGCCCGACCTGGCGCATGATACAAGCCAAAGGCTTGCAGATCACCGCTCGGTCAGCTTCAACTCGATGCGGCGGTTCTTGTTGCGCGCCTCTTCGGTATCGGCGGGGTCGAGCGGCTGGAATTCGCCGAAGCCGGCCGCGACCAGCCGGTTGGCCGGCACGCCGTTCTCGATCAGGAACTTGACCACCGATGTCGAGCGCGCCGTCGACAATTCCCAATTGTCGCGGTAGCGGCCGGTGCCGGAGAGCGGCTTGTTGTCGGTGTGGCCATCGACGCGCAGCACCCAGTTGATCTCCGGCGGGATTTCCTTTTGCAATTCGATGATGGCATCGGCAAGCTTCTTCATCTCGACCTTGCCGGCATCGTTGATCACCTCGGAGCCGGTCGGGAAAAGCACTTCCGACTGGAAGACGAAGCGGTCGCCGACGATGCGGATGTTCTCGCGGTCGGCAAGAATTTCACGTAAGCGGCCGAAGAAATCGGAGCGGTAGCGGTTCAGCTCCTGCACGCGTTGCGCCAGTGCGACGTTGAGGCGGCGGCCGAGATCGGCGATCTTGGTGTTGGATTCGCGGTCGCGCGTTTCGGACACGTCGAGCGCTTGTTCGAGCGCTGCGATCTGCCTGCGCAGCGCCGAAATCTGCTGGTTGAGGATCTCGACCTGGCTCAACGCCTGCTGGCTGATCTGGCGCTGGCTGTCGAGCTCGCCGGAAAGTGCCGTCGCGCGCTGGTTGGCGGCATCGCCGGCACCGGCGCCTTGCGCCAGCAATTGCTCGAGCCGGCTCTTTTCCGCCTCCGATGCAGACAGCGATGCCTGCAAATTGGCAAGGGTGTCCTCCTTGTCCTGCGTCGTCGAGCGTTCCAGCGCCAGAAGCTGGGTCAACTCGTTGATCTGCGAATTGAGGCGGTTGAGCACCGTGTCCTTGCCGGAGATCTCGCGGCCGAGCAGGAACTGCGCCAGCACGAAAACAGTCAGCAGGAACATGATCGCCAACAGCAGCGTCGACAGCGCATCGACGAACCCCGGCCAGTAATCGATGCGGCGGTCGGAGCGCCGGCCTCGTGCCAACGCCACGTCAATGCACTCCAGGCTTCTTCAAGGCGTCGGCGATCTTCTCCAGGGTGTTGCGCATCGCCTTCTGCTCGTCCGACTGGGCCTCGACCCAGTCGCGCATGATCTGCTGTTCCGAGCGCATGTTCTTGACCAGGCCGGAAATGCCGTCGGCGAGATTGGCCATGGCGGTGGCGACGCGCGGATTGGAGCCGCCGCCATTCTCCTGCAGGGTGCGCAGCTTTTCCGACAACAGCCGGATTTCCTCGGAGGGTTCGGTCTTGGCCGAGTCGGCAACGACGATGTCGGAGGACAGGTCGGTGACCGAGGATAGCCAGTTTTCGAGTTCGGTATAGAAGCGCGTCTGGGCGCGGCCGGCCTGCAGGTCGAGGAAGCCGAGCACCAGCGAGCCGGAGAGGCCGAACAGAGAGGACGAGAAGGCGGTGCCCATGCCGGCCAACGGAGCGGAAAGCCCCTGCTTCAGGGATTCGAGCACGGCCGCCGCATCGCCGGTGCCGGGGTCGAGCGACTCGATGGTTTCGCGGATCGAGCCGATCGTGTTGAGCAGGCCCCAGAAAGTGCCGAGCAGGCCGAGGAACACCAGCAGTCCGACAAGGTAGCGCGACGTGTCGCGGCTTTCGTCGAGCCGGGTGGCGATCGAATCCAGCATGGTGCGCATCGAACTGGTCGAGAAGGCAATCGTCGAGGAGCGGCCGATCATCGCCTTCATCGGCGCCAGCAGCACCGGTTCGGTGGTTTCGGAACCGGCGCGGAACGAGTTGACCCAGCGCACCTCGCGGAACAGCCGGCCGACCTGGACGAAGGCCAGCAGGATGCCGACCGCCAGCACGCCGATGATCAGGCCGTTGAGGCCGGGATTGGTGACGAAGGCGGTCGAGATCTGGCGGGTCAGGATGGCGGCGATGAAGGCCACGATGAACAGAAAGATCACCATGGTCAGCAGAAACACCTGAGGGCTCGACAATTTGTGCGGGTCGTAGATCAGAACGTCGGAGCGCCTGCCCATGCCGAAGGATCTGAGAAGAGTCATCCGTGCCCCGTTTCCGATGCCGTCGCCGCCGATCAATTTGTGTTTGCGACTCTAAACGGAATTGTGACGAAATTGAATGGCGCTTGGCAATATTGCCACTGTCCGCGACCGGAGGTCAAAGCCGGTTGATGACCAGGCAGTCGACCATTGCGGCCAGATGCAGGCCGGCGCCGGTGACGACAAAGCCATGCCACAGCGCATTGTGGAAGCGCAGGCCCTTCCAGGCGAAGAAGATCACGCCACAGGAGTAGACGATGCCGCCGGCAACGATGAGCGCGATCGATGTCGCCGGCAGCGTCCGCACGAGCGGCTCCACCAGAACGATACCGCTCCAGCCGATGGCTAGGTAGAAGACGATAGCCAGCCGGTCGAAACGGCCGGGAAGAAAGACCTTGATGGCGATGCCGACCGCCGCGGCGGTCCAGACCAGGACGATCATGGAAACGGCCAGCGGCGCGCCGCCGAGCTGCGCCAGGAAAGGCGTGTAGGTGGCAGCGATCAGCAGATAGATCGCGGCATGGTCGAAGCGCCGCAATATCCATTTTGCCGGCGACGACACCGGCCAGACATTGTAGGCCAGCGAAACCGACAGCACGGTGAGCAGCGAGACTACATAGAAGGCGGCGGCGATGTATTCGCCGGGGCCGGTTCGATAGGCGGCCAGTGCCAGCAGCGTCGAGCCGGCAGCGATCGCCAGCACGATGCCCACGGCGTGGACAATGCCGTCGGCGATGATCTCGGCGCGCGAGTAATGCCAGCGCCCCATGAAGGGAATGTCGAGCTGGGAGAGTTCGCTCTGGGGTTGGGGCCGGCTGTTCGTCATCGATGATCCTGCGCCACCTTATCTGGGCGGCAGCGGGACAGTATTTCAAGCTTTGGTTGCGGTTTTGCGACTGCGGCGGTTCAGCGCGGCGTGCCTCTATCAGCCGGCTGAGAGTGGCCTTTTGATAGTCTTCAACAGCGCGCGCTGGATGAGTTCGTTGCCGGCGACCAGTGAACCGGCGTTCAGCACATCCTGTCCCCCGGCGAAATCGGAGACGAAACCGCCTGCCTCGCGGATCAGCAAAATGCCGGCGGCGACATCCCAGGCCGACAGGCCGGTTTCCCAGAACCCGTCCATGCGGCCAGCGGCGACGTAGGCGAGATCGAGCGAGGCGGAGCCGAGACGGCGGACGCCAGAGACCTCGGCCATGACATTGCGCAACTCGATGAGGAAATTGCCGTGCTGGCCACGCCCGAGATGCGGCATGCCGCAGCCGATCACCGCATCGACCAGCTTGGTGCGGCCGGCGACGCGCAGCCGGCGGTCGTTCATGAAAGCGCCGCCGCCGCGCTCGGCGGTATAGAGCTCATCCATCGCCGGATTGTAGACGACGCCGGCGACGATCTGGCCCTGGCGCTCCAGCGCGATCGAAACGGCAAAGAGCGGAATGCCGTGCAGGAAATTGGTGGTGCCGTCGAGCGGGTCGACGATCCAGCGGTGCTGGCCGTCGTCGCCCTCGATCACGCCGCGTTCCTCCATCAGGAAGGCGTAGCCGGGCCGCGCCTTGGAGAGTTCGGCAAAGACGATGTCTTCGGCCTTGCGGTCGGCCTGGCTGACATAGTCGCCCGGCCCCTTCATCGAGACCTGCAGGTTCTGCACTTCGCCGAAGTCACGCGACAGCGAGCGGCCGGCCTTCATTGCGGCCTGGACCATGACATTGAGGATCGCGGAACGCGCCATTGCTGTTCTTCCTGTCGCTGCGCCTATTTGCCTTGACGCATGATCTTATCCAAAAAGTCTGCAACTCTTTGGGATCACGCCTTAGTCGGCGCGGCGCACGTAAGTGATTTCGTTGGTATCGACGATGATGCGCTCGCCCGAGCCGATGAACGGCGGCACCAGCACGCGGATGCCGTTTTCGAGTATCGCCGGCTTGTAGGACGAGGCTGCCGTCTGGCCCCTCACCACCGGGTCGGCCTCGGTGATGGTCAGCGTCACCTGGTCGGGCAGCGAAATGCCGATCGGCCTTTCGTCATAGAGCTGGACCGTCACCATCATGCCGTCCTGCAGGAAGGCGGCGCGATCGCCGACGAACTCCTTTTGCAATTCGAGCTGCTCGTAGCTTTCGGTGTCCATGAACACCAGCGCGTCGCCCTGCTCGTAGAGGAAGGAAAAATCCTTCAGATCGAGCCGGATCTGCTCGACCGTCTCGGCCGAACGGAAGCGCTCGTTGAGCTTGGTGCCGTTGATCAGGTTCTTGAGTTCGACCTGGTTGTAGGCGCCGCCCTTGCCGGGTTTGACGGTGTTGGTCCTGACCGCCACCCAAAGGCCGCCATCATGCTCGATGACGTTGCCGGGACGGATTTCGTTGCCATTGATCTTGGCCATGGTGAGGTGATCCGGAAATGAGATGATCGCCGCAAAGGGCAATTTGGCGCCTCCAAGACCACAAATCGCCAGCAGAGGCAAGGAGCGCCTTCCGATGAAGCGGGAACGAAGCTGGCCCGGCAGCGCGGCGTGGCGGCCTCAGTCCGTCCTGACAGTCGCGGTGACGGCCTCGGTCACTGCGTCGGCGACCTCTCTCAAAAGATGCAGGTGCGGCGAACGCAGGACGACAATTCGCAGCGACAGCTCGAGGCCGGGAGCGTCGACCAGGGCAATGCCCTGCGGCAGCTTTTCCCGCAGCAGCCGCCTGGGCAGCAGGCCAAGGCCTTGGCCTCGACGAACCCAGTCGATCTGCAGCGCGCTGTCCTGAATCTCGGCGCCGACCATCAACCTGTGGCCGCCCTCGGCCAGGGCAGCCGCCAGCCGCCGGCGCGCGTCGCAAGGCTCAGGGCTGAGGATCCAGGGCATGGTCTTGACGTCGGCTTGCCGGACAGTGCTTTCGGCAGCGATGACGCCGAGGGCCTCGGTTCCGACAACGCCGTCGCCAGCTTTGGAATTGCTGCCGTCCAGGATGACGGCGAGGTCAAGCTGTCCGCGCTTGTGCTGGTCGGCCAGCTCAAGGCTCCAGCCGCTCTTCAGACGCAGCGAGACCTTCGGAAACCGCGCCACGGCATCACCAATGGCGGCGGCCACGGCTTTGTCGCAAAGTCCATGCGCGAGGCCGAGCCGCAGCAGGCCCCCCGGCTCGTCGCCCTTGGCGAATGATCTCAGCGCGTCGACGGCGGCGAGAATGTCCTTGCCGCGTGCCAGCACCTCTACGCCGGCCGGGGTCAGTCGCGACGGCTTTAGCCGGCGGTCGAGCAATTCCGTGCCGAGCATCTCCTCCAGCCGCTGGATCTGGCGGGTGACGGCCGGCTGCGTCAATGGCAGGCGTTGCGCCACCTTCTGAATCGAACCCTCCTCGGCAAAGAGCGCCAGTGTTTTCAGTTCTTCAAGCACGACACACCCGAACATGTCAGAGAAGCATAATTATCCTGAACATTATGAATTTGAAATCCGATGGATGGCAAGCGATTTTCCTCTGGCAGGACCCAGCTGGAAAGGAACGACGATGAAGGCGATCGAATTGCAGAGCCCGGGCGGCCTCGAGAACCTTAGAATGGTCGAGCGGCCGATGCCTGAGCCAGGGCGCCAGGAGATGATTGTGAAGGTCAAGGCGACGGCGCTGAACTACCGCGATGCCGAGATCGTCCGCGGCAGCTATCACACGAAGTTTTCATTGCCGCTGGTGCCGCTGTCGGACGGCGTCGGCGAAGTCGTTGCCATCGGCGCCGAGGTCAGCCGGTTCAAGATCGGCGACCGGGTCTGCGGCACGTTCTGGCAACGCTGGGTCGGCGGCAGTTTCGCGATGGCCGAGCCCTCCTATCAACGCGGCGGCCCGATCGACGGGCTGCTCAGCGAATTTGCCCGGCTCGACGAACAGGCGGCGGTGCTGGCGCCGGCCAATCTGAGCGACCCCGAAGCGGCGACGCTGCCATGCGCCGGCGTGACGGCATGGCACGCGCTGTTTACGGAGGGCAGCGTCAAACCCGGCGACACCGTGCTTTGCCTCGGCACCGGCGGCGTTTCGCTGTTTGCGGTGCAGTTCGCCGCCGCTGCCGGCGCGCGCGTCATCGTGACGTCGAGCAGCGACGAGAAACTTGCGCGGGCGAGGCAACTTGGCGCGCAGGACGGCGTGAACTATCGCAGCGTCCCCGACTGGGCATCGGCCGTGCTGGGATTGACGGATGGCCGCGGGGCCGACCATATCATCGAGGTTGGCGGACCGCAGAGTTTTGCACAATCGCTGAGGGCAGCGGCGCGCGGCGCCCAGATCAACGTCATCGGCTATCTCGGCGGCAGTGACGGCGCCATCAACCCGCTCGACATCTTCCGCCGGCAGGTCCGGGCGCGAGGCATACCGGTGGGCTCACGCGAATCCTTCGAGGCGATGAACCGAGCCATTGTCGTCAACCGGTTGAGACCGGTGATCGACCGGGTCGTGCCATGGAGCCGGGCCGCCGAAGCCTTTCGGTACCTTGAACACGGCTCGCCCTTCGGCAAGGTCGTGCTCGATCATACCCAATGAGCCCGCCTGACGAGCCCGGTGCGATGAGTCTCGAGACCGCGGTCAGGGCAGGCGGTTGGCCCGTTGCAGCGCCTGCTGCGTCTGGTCGTCGGTCAGGCCCTGCAGGAAATCGTCCATCTCTTGGTCGATGAGCCCGGCGCGGCGGGCGACAACATACCAGGCGCCAGCGAGGATCAGATCCGGGTCGGTGCCGATGCCGTTCATGTAGAGCTTGGCGAGACGGTTCTGGGCGGCGACATTGCCGCCCTCGGCGGCCTGCTTCATCCAGTTGAAGCCGGATTTCAGGTCGCGGGCGCCGCCGCGCCCCTCGATCATCCAGGTTGCGAGATCGATCTGTGCCGTGTCGTAGTTCTGCCGCGCGGCCTGTGCCAGCAGGCTGCGGGCGCGGACATCGTCGCGCGGCTTGCCGCCGGCGCCATTGGCGTAGACCTGTGCCATCGCATATTGTGCGTCGGCAAGCCCGGTCGCGGCAGCGCGCTCGTAATAGGATACGGCTTTGGCAATACCGGCATCGCCGGGCTCTTGTTCGACCATCAGCTGCGCAAAATTGAACTGCGCCAGGCGGTTGCCGGCCTCGGCGGCGGCCTGCATCAGCGCATAGGCCTCCTTCTCGTCCTTTTTGACGTAGCGGCCGTCGAGCAGCATCAGCGCATACTGGAATTGCGATTCCGGGACGCCCTGCTCGGCGGCAAGCGCATACCACTTCGCCGCCCCTGCCGCGTCGACCGGCACGCCGAGGCCGCGCGACAATATCTCGGCCACCAGCGTCTGTGCCGCCGGATCGCCGTTTTGAGCGCGCGAAAGCGCAAGGTTGTAGGCCGTCTTGTAGAGTCCGCGCTGAAAGGCGCCATAGGCAGCGTCGGACGGCTTTGCGCCGAAGCGGTCGGGGTTGATGGTGTCGGCCGACGGCAACGGGGTGGTGGTGGCGGGCTGCGGCAATTGTGCGGCGATCGGCTTGTCGGCAGGTTCGCTGGAATCCGGCCTGGGCTGCGGCAGCGGAACGGGTTCCGCCGCTATCGCCTGCGTCACGGCCGTTGCAAGAAAGGCGCTGAAAAGGATTTTCCGCGAGAGCACGTCAGTCCTCGAAGCGCGGCGCGGTTTCGTCGAGCAGCGCGTTGGCGGCGGCGACCGCCATCTTCGGATCGACGTCGTCGGCGAAGACGGCGCTGGACAGCGCCACGAATTCAGCGCCGGTGGCGGCGACCGCTTCCACCGAGGCAAGATCGGATCCGGCCATGACGATGCAGGGGATCTGGATGACGTCCGCCCACCATTGCCCGAGCGACAGGTTGCGCGGGTGCGGCTCAGGCTTGTTGTCGTAGCCGAAACGGCCGAAGAAAATGTAATCAGGCCTGACTTCGCCGAGTTCCAGCGCATCGTCGCGGGTCTTGGCGCCGCCGGTGCCGACCATCATCCTGGCCTGGAAGTGTTGGATCGTTTCGGCGAGCTCGTCCTTGCCGACCTCGACATGAATGCCGTCGGCCTGGACGCGGCCGGCGATGCGGGTGTCGCCGGCAATGATGACGGCAATGCCGGCCGCTTGCGCCACCGGCACGATCTGCTCGGCAAAGGCTTGGAAAGAGGCCTCGTCCATACCGTTTTCCGGCAGGATAAGCGAGGCGACGTCACCGCCCTCGAAGGCCGCGGCGATGCGCTCGGCCGGCACGTTCGGCGGCGCGATCAGCACGATACGGCAGCGGTTGGGCGGCGTTGCGTCATTCATTGGTGTTCGATCCCGGTTATCGCCTATGCTGGGCGAAGATGGTTGCATTGCGGCATAGAGCAAAGTGCGGGGATTGAACAGGCGGCAGGGGGATCACGATTGCCGTCAACGATTCCATAGGGCTCGGCGCATGACTGCCGTTGGCCGAAATTCTCCTCGCCTGGTCGCCTGCGGCCCTACGCAGGCACCTTCGATTTCCACAGCGACCAGCCGAGATTCATGCCGGCCGCGGCGACCAGGATGGCGGCGGCGCCGACGATCTGCGCCGGATGCAGCCGATGGCCGAAGGCGACGACATCGACGAGGATGGCGACGACGGGATAGATGAAGGACAGCGATCCCTGCAGATGCGTCGGCAGCTTCTGGATGGCGCCGTACATGAGGATGTACATCAGGCCGGTATGGACGATGCCGAGTGTCGCCAGCATGACCCAGCTCCGCGCATCGGCGGGAAGGTGGGTGAGATTGGCGACGGGTGCCAGCATGAGAACGCCGACGCAGACCTGGATCAGGGCGATCAGGTGCGGCGGCGTGCCTTTGAGCTTCTTGGTGACGATAGCCGCAACGGCCCAGAAGAAAGCCGCGGCCAGCGCCATCGCAATGCCGGTAAAGTAATCCGTACCATGATCGCCTGCATCGGGCGCGGCCTGCACGATCAGCAGCATGCCGGCGAAGGCGATGCCGAGCCAGGTCAGCTTGGTCACCGTCAGCCGTTCGGAGAAGAAGAGCGCGCCAAAACCCACCAGCATGAAGGGCTGCGTGTTGTAAACGGCCGTGGCGATCGAGATCGACGCGCGGGAAAACGCGCTGAACAGCAACAGCCAGTTGATAACGATGGCAGCACCGCCGAGAGCCGCGATCGCGACGATGCGAAGCGACAGCCTGCCACGCAGCAGTCCCAGCGCCGCGCAGATGATCAGCAGCGTTACCGCCCCGAAAGCACAGCGCCAGAACACCACGTCCATGATGGGCTGGCCGGAAAGGACGACGAACCAGCCGATCGTGCCGAGGATCGCCATCGCCGCCGTCATTTCGATCGTGCCGCGTACCGTGTTGTCCATGGATGCTCCTGAAACCCGTTGAGATTTTATAATCCCACGGCGGATCGGGTATTTCCATGACTTGCAGCTGGTGATATGCAGGACGAACCTCATTTAATTAGGTAGACATCGGCTTTTTTCTTGGAATTGTAAAATGCTGGACGAGCTCGACAGAAAGCTCCTCGATATCCTGGTCAAGGATTCACGGACCTCGCTGAAGGAACTGGCGCTGCAGGTCGGGCTGTCGTCGCCAAGCGTTTCGGAGCGGCTTCGGCGGCTTGAGGATCGCGGCGTCATCCGCGCGTTCACCATCGACATCGATCCGCAGGCGCTCGGCTACGCCTTGCAGGCGATCGTTCGCATCCGGCCATTGCCGGGCAAGCTGCACATCGTCCAGAAGCTGATCGAGGAAATCCCGGAATTCGGCGAATGCGACAAGGTGACGGGCGATGACTGCTTCGTTGCCCGGCTGTTCGTCCGCTCGATCGGCGAGCTCGACGGGATTCTCGACCGCATCGCCGACAAGGCCGAAACCAGCACCGCCATTATCAAGGCGCAGCCGATCCGGAGACGCCCGCCGCCGCTCGACATGCCAAACATGTGACGGGTTTCGGTGGCGTGGCCCACATATTTGCGGTCGCGGTCTGGCCATTTCTGGTCTATTCCAGAGTTCAACTTTCCCTCCAGCGTCCCTTCCCCATGTCAGGCCTGCTCGTCGATCCCTGGTTCTATGCCGCGGCCATTCCGGCCGTCATCCTCGTCGGCCTGTCGAAAGGCGGCTTCGGCGGCGCCGTCGGCTTTGTCGGCGTGCCGTTGATGGCGCTGACCATGCCGCCGGTTCAGGCTGCCGCAATCCTTCTGCCAATTCTGTGCCTGATGGACATTGTCTCGGTATGGACGTGGTGGGGCATCTTCGACCGCAAGATGCTGGCCGACATGATGCCGGGCGCCGTGATCGGCATCGCCCTTGGCTGGCTGACGGCGGCACTTGTAACCGAAGAGATGGTGCGGCTGATCGTCGGCGCGGTTGCCCTGATCTTCGTGCTGCGCTGGCTCTATTTGCAACTCCGCCACGGTGCCGGCCACGCGGCGGAGCCCAACCGCGTCGCCGCCGGCTTCTGGGGTACTGTTGCCGGGTTCACCAGCTTCGTCGCCCATGTCGGCGGGCCGCCTTTTCAGGTCTATGCGCTGCCGATCAGGCTCGATCCGAAGGTGCTGTCGGGCACCGCGGCGATCTTTTTCGCCGTCACCAACGCGCTGAAGCTCATCCCCTATTTCGCGCTCGGCCAGTTCGACACCACCAATTTGACCGCATCGGCGGTGCTGATGCCGCTGGCGCCGCTGTCGACCATCGCCGGCGCCTGGCTGGTGCGGCGGATGCGGCCGGAGCTGTTCTATCCCTTCACCTATGCGACCGTAGCGGTCGTCGCGGTCAAGCTTCTGTGGGACGGCATCGCCGGCCTCCTGTAAGACGGCGGCCCCATTCGGCCGCCGCCGGATATCCTTACACCTCAGGCGGCACTCGGCAGCAACTGCCGCGTCCTGCCAAGCGCCAGGGCAATGCCGGTTGCCAGTACGAGCGCCATGCAGCCCAGAATGGTGATGTCGTGCAGCGTCGGCTTCAGCACCATGTCCGCGATGATCACCAGCATCACCGAATAGTCGAAGCGCGCGGCGCTGAGGACGCGCTGGCCCTGGGCAAGCACTGCCGGCGTCACACCCTCCTTGGCGATCATGCCTGCCATGCGGTCGGCAGTCGGCTTGAAGATGAACATGCCGATGCAGAAGGTCGTCGCATAACCGGCAAGGCCGATCAGCACCCACAGATCGGAAAAGCCGACCCAGAGGCCGCACATGATGAGGCCGAAAAGCAATGTCAGCATCGACATCGGCGCGAAGAACCGGTTGCCGAGCTCGCCGGTGGCGCGCATCGCCTGCAGCATGCCTTCGACGTTCCCGGCGCGGTCGGCGCGTACTGCGAGCAGCATCAGCGTGAAGCCGCCGCCGACCCAGAGGATCGCCGAGACGATATGCAGAAATTTAACGGCCGAGTACCAGTCCATTATTCGCTCCTTGAGAGATTTGATGATTTGCCGGAGCGCAAGGTTTGCTCCGCCTCGTTGCGAGGAGCGGGCGTTTAGCGCGGCGCCTGTTTCGGAACGATGTCGCGCGCAGTGCCGTTTTGTTTCGGTAAGCCGGTCACCATTTGGAGGAAACCATGGCGCAAGCGCGTCGCCCCGACTTTCCAGGCGGTGGTGTGAACGGCGCCGTGGCCAGTCAGCTGTGTTGTTACGGCACAGATGCTGGGTTCTTGATCGAAAAATATGCCCCGCGTTAAGGCTTCGTTAAGCTTTACAGGCGTTTACTATGTCCATCCAGTGATCTGGATTCTTACCGAGTGGTTGGAGCCACTTTGTTTGACGCCTCCCTGTTAAACTCCTGAGAGCCGCCTTATCCGCGGCTCTTTTTTTGTCCGCCGGCATGGGCGTCCTTCCGGCTAAATGCGGCCGTTAACCGTTTGTTAAACATGTGCTTGCCTTCGCTGGCAGCGAAGCGCATTTTCAAGCTTCAGTCGTTTAGGCTGCCGGATATGGCGGCCAAGAGCCGAATCGGCCGGCTGTCAGGCAAGTGCAGGGGCGTAGCGATGAACGAGCCTTCGAAGGCGAGCGCGAAAACCATCAAGCTGGCGGAGCGCCGGGTTTTCTCCCAATCCTTCAAGCCGCTCTATCAGGAAGGCATGGGCCTGGTCGAGCAGGCGGCCGAATATCTCGACGGCAAGGGCCGCGCCGAGGCCAAGAAGCTGTCGAGGCTGGCGGCGACGCTTTATGCGGCCGAATCGATGCGGCTGACCACCAGGCTGATGCAGGTCGCCTCGTGGCTGCTTTTGCAGCGGGCGGCGAATTCCGGCGAGATGACCCGCGATCAGGTGGCCTCAGAAAAATCCAAGGTGCGTCTCGACACTGCCTCGGCGCATGACGAGGCGCCCGGCTGGGCCGAGCTGCCGAAGGATTTCATCGACCTCGTCAACCGTTCGCTGCGGCTGCAGGCGTTGGTGCGCCGGATGGACGAGGAGATCTATGGCGGCCTTGCCGAGGTGCCGCCGTCGAGCCGTCGCCTCAATCCGGTCTCCGACCAGATCACGCTGCTCAACACGGCTTTCGCCCGCGGCTGAGAGACCGTTTCATAATTCTACTCCGGCGGCCATCTAGACTAACCGCGAAGGGATGGGCTCGCGATCATCAGGCGGGGAGAATCACGCAGCAGCAGGCGCGATCCGACCTCCACGATAGACCTGATCGCTGGGAGCAGCTCCTGCCCCAATGACGTCAGATCATACTCCACGGTCGGCGGCGATGTCGGCATCACGTGGCGTGCGAGGACGCCACGCTCCTCGAGATCGCGCAACCTGCCGGTCAGCACCTTCGCCGAAATGGCTGGGATATCGCGGCGCAATTCGGAGAACCGGCGCGGGCCGTCGCTCAAGGACCAGAGCACCTCGGGTGTCCAGCACCCGCCAAGCAGCGCCATGCACCTCGACATGGGGCAGCCGGGAAGCGCCTTCACCTTCGTTCGCATCCTGAGGACCATCGCGCATCTTCCATGAGAGTTTCCAGTTGGTTACCGGAAAATGATGGTAACTACAAGATACGTGGTTTCCGCGGGTAACGAGAGCCGCTATCTGAGGCTCTCAATCCATCCAACCACGAAATGGACAGAACGATGTACGCAATAACTGGAGCAACAGGACAGCTTGGCCGTCTCGTGATCGACGCACTGCTGAAGACAGTTCCGGCCAGCCGGATCGTTGCGGCGGTTCGTGATCCGGCAAACGCCAGCGATCTTGTCCAACGCGGCGTAGTCGTGCGGGAGGCGGACTATGATCGTCCCGACACGCTCCCGATGGCGCTGGCCGGCGTCGATAGACTGCTGCTGATTTCCTCGACCGAAGTCAGCGGCCGCTTGCCGCAGCATCGGTCAGTGATCACGGCCGCCCAACGGGTGGGGGTTTCGCTGATCGCTTACACAAGCATGCTGCATGCGGACACGTCTCCCGCGAGGCTCGCGGTCGAACATCGGCAGACGGAGGAGGTCATCGCGGCCTCCGGCCTACCCGCCGTCATCCTGCGCAACGGCTGGTACACCGAGAACCATCTGATGGCGCTCCCGGCGGCTCTGGAGCACGGCGCCTTCATCGGCGCCGCAAATGAGGGGCGCTTCTCGTCCGCGGCGCGGCAGGATTATGCCGAGGCCGCGGCCGTGGTGCTGACGAGCGAGGATCAAGCAGGGAGGATTTACGAGCTCGCGGCGGACCAAGCGTTCACGCTCGCCGAGCTTGCGGCGAAGGTCTCGCGGCAATCGGGCAAGGCGATCGCCTACAACGATCTTGCCGGGGTGGCCTATGAGGGCGTGTTGACAGGCGCCGGGCTGCCCGCCGATCTCGCCGCTATCCTGGCCGATGCCGACATTGCAGCCTCACGCGGAGCGTTGTTCGATGACGGCGGCGCCATGAGCCGGCTAATCGGTCGACCGACAACGCCACTGGAGAGCGTCGTTGCGGCAGCATTGCGCGGTTGAAACCGAGATGGCTGTCACATCCGCCAAAGGATCAGAGGACCGTCTGTCGCTCGCGCCAACAGTTATTCAAACGACGAGACTAGCGCCGCTTTCCGCGCTTCCGGTGCTCGCGTACTTATGTACGCTCCGCTCCGGTTCTCGAAAACCAAGCCATCTGTCTCGCCAGAGCGACTCTCAAACATTCTCTAAACAGACTCGGCTTGCTGTTTCTGGTTTGTTCACATTTCGCTGGCATCGCTGTCCCCCCGAAGGTAGACTTGACGGATGGGGGAAGCGATTCGCATCATCGGCATCGATCCGGGGCTGAGGCGCACCGGCTGGGGCATCGTCGAGAGCCTCGGCAATTCGCTGCGCTTCGTCGCTTCCGGCACGGTGCGGTCCGACGACAAGGCCGCGCTGGCGGTGCGTCTTTGCCAATTGCATGACGGGCTCGCCGAGGTCCTGCATGCCGCGATGCCGCACGAGGCGGCGGTCGAGCAAACTTTCGTCAACAAGGACGCGGCGGCGACGTTGAAACTTGGCCAGGCACGCGGCATCGCCATGCTGGTGCCGGCGCGTGCCGGCCTTGTCGTTGCCGAATATGCGCCAAACGCCGTCAAAAAGGCGGTGATCGGCGTCGGCCATGGCGACAAAAAGCAGATCCACATGATGGTCAAGGTGCTGATGCCGAAGGCGACGTTCGACAGCGATGACGCCGCCGACGCGCTGGCTATCGCCATCTGTCACGCGCATCACCGGCAGAGCATCGCCTACAGGATGGCGGCGCTGGCCGGATAAGTATGTTCTTGACTTGTTCTCCATGGGCAATAAGTAATACCAACGAGGTATTACCATGCGCGTTACCACCAAGGGCCAAGTGACCATCCCGAAGGAAATACGGGATCATCTGGGTATCGGCCCGGGCTCGGAGGTGGAGTTCGTCCCCACCGAGGACGGGGCTCGTGTTATTGCGGTCGACGAAAACATGTCGGAGGAGGAAGCCTCGCGCAGATTCAGCCAGATGCTCGGCCGTATGGCCGGTACGCTGGATCTGGGAGGCATGACGGCGAACGAATATATGGAATGGCTGAGGGGCCCACGTGAAGATCTCGACATTGATTGACACAAATGTCCTGATCGACGTTTGGGGTCCTGCCGGACGGGAGACGAAATGGTCGGCATCCGCGATTACCGCATGCCGGCGCGACGGCGCACTCGTAATCAATGCAATCGTCTGGTCCGAGCTCGCGCCGTTGATTGCGACCGAACAGGCCCTTCGCCAAGCAGTCGACATGCTCAAGATGGATCGCGAATTCCTGCCGTGGGAGGCAGCCTTCCTCGCTGGTGTCACGCATTCCCGCTATCGCCGCGCCGGCGGCATTGGCGAACGAACGCTGCCGGATTTCTTTATCGGCGCCCATGCGGTTGTCGCCGGGCATCGGCTGCTGACGCGCGATGCCGCGCGCTATCGCAGCTACTTCCCGGACCTCGATATCATCTCTCCGGAAACCCACCCGGCATGATCGGCACGCTCAAATGATCGGCAAGCTAAAAGGCACGCTGGACGAGATCGACGAGGATTTCTGCATCATCGACGTACATGGCGTCGGCTACGTTGCCTATTGCTCGGCGCGCACGCTGGCGGCATTGCCGCCGCCCGGCGAGGCGGTGGTGCTGTTCATCGAGACCTATGTGCGCGAGGACATGCTGCGGCTCTATGGGTTCCAGTCGGTGCTGGAGCGCGAATGGTTCCGGCTGTTGATGAACAATGTGCAAGGCGTCGGCGCCAAGGTGGCGCTGGCCATCCTGTCGACGCTGGCGCCGGCCGACCTCGCCAATGCGATTGCGCTGCGCGATATCGCCATGGTCAGCCGTGCTCCCGGCGTCGGCAAGAAGGTCGCCGAGCGCATCGTCACCGAATTGAGGAACAAGGCGCCGGCCTATGCGGGCACTGCCTCCGGCACCATCGGCCTGAAGCAGGAGCTCGGCGAGGGCGTCGCCTCGGCGCCGATCACCGACGCCGTCTCGGCGCTGGTCAATCTCGGCTATTCGCGCGACACCGCGGCCAATGCGGTGGCGGCAGCGCTGAAGACGGCAGGCGAGGAGGCGGACGCCTCGAAGCTGATCCGCTTCGGGCTGAAGGAGCTGGCACGGTGAGACGTTGCTTGTCCGGTCCCTTGCCATATGCAAGGAAGGCGGCATGAGCCTTTCGCCACGCCTCATTGCTCCCGACAGACGCGGCGAGGACGCCGAGCAGACCTTGCGGCCGCAGACGCTTGGCGACTTCGTCGGCCAGGCGGCGGTGCGGGCCAATCTCAAAGTGTTCATCGAGGCCGCCAAGGGGCGCAGCGAAGCGCTCGACCATGTGCTGTTCGTCGGCCCGCCCGGCCTCGGCAAGACGACGCTGGCGCAGATCATGGCGCGCGAGCTTGGCGTCAATTTCCGCTCGACCTCGGGTCCGGTCATCGCCAAGGCCGGCGATCTCGCGGCGCTGCTCACCAACCTCGAAGACCGCGACGTGCTGTTCATCGACGAGATCCACCGGCTCAACCCGGCGGTCGAGGAAATCCTCTATCCGGCGATGGAGGATTTCCAGCTCGACCTGATCATCGGCGAGGGGCCGGCGGCGCGCTCGGTCAAGATCGACCTTGCCCGCTTCACGCTTGTCGCCGCCACCACCCGGCTCGGCCTGTTGACCAACCCGCTGCGCGACCGGTTCGGCATTCCGGTGCGGCTCAATTTCTACTCGGTCGAGGAACTCGAGCAGATCGTGCGGCGCGGCGCCCGCATCCTTGCCATGCCGCTCGGCGACGACGGTGCTTTGGAGATCGCCCGGAGGGCGCGCGGCACGCCGCGCATCGCCGGCCGGCTGTTGCGCCGGGTGCGCGACTTCGCCAGCGTTGCCGGCGACGGCCATGTCGACCGCAAGATCGCCGACGAGGCGCTGACGCGGCTGGAGGTCGACGGGCTCGGCCTCGACTCGCTCGACCGCCGTTATCTGTCGTTGATCGCCCGGAATTTCGGCGGCGGGCCGGTCGGCATCGAGACAATCGCCGCCGGGCTTTCCGAGCCACGCGATGCCATCGAGGACATCATCGAACCCTTTCTGATCCAGCAAGGCTTCATCATGCGTACCCCGCGCGGCCGCGTGCTGGCGGCCAATGCCTGGCGGCATCTCGGCCTCGACGCGCCAAAGGACCTGGCGCAGCAGCAGATCAGCCTGTTCCAGGAAGAACCCTAAGTTCCGCTGTTTATGGCTTCGGTGCTGGCAGTCCCCGGCCCAGCCCTCCAGGTCTTGATCATCGCCGGTCTATGCGCAAAACAGGTGTTGCTTGAAACAGGGCCTGTCGGGCCAAAAGGACAGCGCAATGGACGATCACGGTGAATCGGCATTGTCCGCCGGACTTTCCGGCGCGCTCACGGAATTCGGCCATCGATTGATGGCGCGGGTCTATTATGCAGACACCGATTTTTCCGGCGTCGTCTACCACGCGCGCTATCTCGAATTCTTCGAGCGCGGCCGGTCCGACTATCTGCGGCTGGCCGGCGTCCACCACACCGAGCTTGCCGACGGCAAGCATGGCGAGAAAATAGTCTGGGTGGTGCGGCGCATGGAGATCGATTTCCGCGGTTCGGCCCGCATGGATGACATCCTGACCATCGATACGCGCACCGAAGACATTTCCGGCGCCCGCATCGTCATGGCGCAGCAGTTGAAACGCGGCAGCGAAGTGCTGGTCGAGGCGCGGGTCGAAGCGGCGATCGTCGGCGAGAACGGCCGGCCGCGGCGCTTTCCCAAGGATTGGGTGGCAGCCTTCATGCCCGGAACGCGCAAATAAGAGTTCAGAGGCGGAAGATCCGGAGCTCCCGGTCGAGGCGAGGATCGCCGGGCTGGTCGTCGGGGCGCGGCAATGCGCCGCGCTGTACGTCCTAACCCATCCTTAACCATAACGGTCCATGAAGGGATTGGTTAAGATTGGAAGAATCCAAGCGCCTTCCTTTCACCAATATTTGCCCCGAAAAGGCCGCCAACGGTGCATTTGGGGTTATTCCGCAAGCTTAACGCGAACGGACCACAAGGGATGCCCATGGGCCAGCCGCCAGCCACGCCCGGAAAATCTTTAAGGACGTAACATGGAAAACATCGCTCTCGCCGAACCGGGCGCGCATTTATCGATTTGGGCCTTGTTCATGCAGGCCGGTTGGGTGGTCAAGCTGGTCATGATCGGGCTGCTTGGTGCCTCGATCTGGACCTGGGCGATCATCGTCGACAAGCTCGTCGCCTATGCCCGCATGCGGCTGGCGCTCAACCGCTTCGAACAGGTGTTCTGGTCGGGGCAGTCGCTGGAAGAGCTTTACCGCACGCTCGCCGACCGCAAGACGACCGGCATGAGCGCGATCTTCGTCGCCGCCATGCGCGAATGGAAGAAGAGCTTCGAGAAGGGCGCAAAATCGCCGCTCGGCCTGCAGACCCGCATCGACAAGGCTATGGATCTGGCGCTGACCCGCGAGATGGAAAAGCTGGAAGGGCGGCTCGGCTTCCTCGCCACCACCGGCTCGGCGGCGCCCTTCATCGGCCTGTTCGGCACCGTGATCGGCATCATGACCTCGTTCCAGGCGATCGCCGCTTCGAAGAACACCAGCCTGTCGGTGGTCGCGCCCGGTATCGCCGAAGCGCTGCTGGCGACGGCCATCGGCCTGCTCGCCGCCATCCCCGCCGTCATCGCCTACAACAAGCTGTCGTCCGACGCGAGCAAGATCGCCGTCCGCATGGAAGGGTTCGCGGATGAGTTCTCCGCCATACTCTCGCGCCAAATCGATGAAAAAGTCGCGCAGAAGGCCTGAGGAACGATCATGGGAATGTCTGTAGGCGCGGGTGGCGGAGGACGCGGTGGTCGAGGCCACAGGCGGCGCGGCCGCCATCACGCCTTGATATCGGAGATCAACGTCACGCCGATGGTCGACGTGATGCTGGTGCTGCTGATCATCTTCATGGTCGCGGCGCCGTTGCTGACGGTCGGCGTGCCGATCGACCTGCCGGATACCCAGGCCAAAGCGATGAACGCCGATACGCAGCCTATAACCGTGTCCATCAACTCGGCCGGTCAGATCTACCTCCAGGAAACCGAGATCCCGATCGAGGAGCTGGTGGCAAAGCTGCAGGCGATCTCGAAGACCGGCTATGACGAGCGCATTTTCATCAGGGGTGACAAGTCCACCGACTATGGCACTGCCATGAAGGTGATGGCCCGCATCTCGGCTGCTGGCTACAAGAATATCGGCCTGGTTTCACTGCAGGAACAGGATCAGTAGACGCAAGATGAGGACCGGCCTCACCACATCGGTGATCTTGCATACGGTGGCGATCGCCTTCGGGCTGTTCACGTTGTCCTCGCCGCCTGCGATGCCTGCGTCCGATGCGGAATCGGTGTCGGTCGAGATCGTGCCGATGGAAGCGACGGCACAGGTCCTGCAAGGCGACAAGAAAGCTGTAATGCACGACAAGCCGGCGCCGGTACCGACGCAGCGTCCCGACATCGTTCCCGATGCCCAGAAAGTCGGCGATAACAGCGTCGACACCGACAAGCCGCCGACACCTGAGCCCAAGCCCCAGCCAGTCGACATGACGGCGGCTCCGCCACCCGCGCCGACGCCGGTCGAAAAGCCCAAGCCCGAGGACGTGCCGAAGCCGAAGGAAGAGCCGAAGCCTATTCCTGCTACGGAGGTGGCGCCGGTGCCGCAGCCGAAGGAAGAGGTCAAGCCCGAACCTGTCAAGCAGACCGAGCCCAAGCCGACGCCGGCCAAGGAGCCGACGCCCACGCCGCCGCAGGACAAGACTGCCGCGATCGATCCGCAGCCCGAGGTCAAGCCGGATGCCGTCGCCGAGGCGATTGCCAAGCAACCGCCAACCGAGGAGGCGCAGCTTCCCGACTCGGCGCCGGCACCCGAGGCTCGGCCAAAGCCGCAGCCGGCCCAGGCCGAGAGCGCGAAGGCACCGGAGCGCAAGGACGCCGACAAGCCGGTCAAGGAAGCCTCATCCAGGCCGAAATCGGACGACAAGCAATTCAACGCCGACGAGATTTCGGCTCTGCTTGACAAGCGGAAGCCGTCCGGCGGCGGCGCCAAGCGCTCGACCCAGCAGGCATCGCTCGGCGGCGAGAAGGATCAGGGCCAGAAGCTTTCGAAATCGGAGCAGGGGGCATTGGAGGCCCAGCTTGGTGGTTGCTGGACGCTTCCGGCAGGGCTCGAGGGTTCGGAGAATTTCGTCGTCGTGGTCCGGTTTAATCTGGACGCCTCCGGCAAGCTGGATGGCCGGCCGAGCGTTGAAAAGTCGAGCGGAAACCGCCCGTTTGACGAAAGTGCAGTGCGCGCGGTTCAGAAATGCGATGTGGCCGGCTTGCAGGTTCCGGCGGGCAAGCAAGACATCTGGTCCGACGTTCGGGTCACTTTTGACCCCAGGGAGATGCTCGGTCTTTAGGCCTGGCGCTCACAGAATCAGCGAAAGAAGCGAGAAGACATGAAATCCATCCTCAAGCCGCTCCTGACGATCGCAGCGATGGCGCTGGGTATGACCGTTGCTGTCACCCTGCCGGCGCGGGCGCTCGTTGAGCTCAACGTCAATAAGGGCAATGTCGAGCCGTTGCCGATCGCCATCACGGACTTCCAGGGCGGCGATGCGCTCGGCGCCGAGATTTCTGGCATCGTCAGTGCCGACCTGAAACGCTCCGGCCTGTTCGCGCCGATCGACAAAAGCGCTTTCATCGAAAAGATCTCGAACCCGGATGCCACGCCGCGCTTCGAAGACTGGAAGGTGATCAATGCGCAGGCGCTGGTCACCGGCAGTGTCGGCAAGGAGGCTGACGGCCGCATTCGCGCCCAGTATCGGTTGTGGGACACGTTTGCCGGCCAGCAGATGTCGGGCGAGCAGTTCTTCGCCAACGACGCCAATACCAGGCGCGTCGCCCATATCATCGCCGATGCGATCTACGAGCGGCTGACCGGCGAGAAGGGCTATTTCGACACGCGCGTCGTCTTCATCGACGAGTCCGGTGCCAAGAATGCGCGCAAGAAGCGGCTAGCCATCATGGACCAGGACGGCGCCAACGTCCGCTATCTCTCGAACGGCAAATCGATCGTGCTGACGCCGCGCTTCTCGCCGAACCGGCAGGAAATCACCTACATGTCCTATGAAAGCGGTCAGCCGCGGGTGTACCTGCTGCAGATCGAGACGGGGCAGCGCGAGCTGGTCGGCAATTTCCCCGGCATGACGTTTGCGCCGCGCTTTTCGCCGGACGGCCAGAAGGTGATCATGAGCCTGCTGCGCGATGACGGCAATTCCAACATCTTCGCCATGGATCTGAGAAGCCGCTCGACGACCAGGCTCACCAATTCGACCGCCATCGACACCTCACCGTCCTACTCGCCTGACGGCAGCAAGGTGGTGTTCACCTCGGATCGCGGCGGCCGCGCGCAGATCTATGTGATGGGCGCCGACGGCTCGGGCCAGACCCGCATCTCGTTTGGCGACGGCGTCTATTCGACGCCGGTGTGGTCGCCGCGCGGCGATCTCATCGCCTTCACCAAGCAGACCGGCGGCGAATTCCAGATCGGCGTCATGCGCACCGACGGTTCGGGTGAGCGCATCCTGTCCACCGGCTTTCAGCAGGAAGGGCCGACCTGGGCGCCCAACGGCCGGGTGCTGATGTTCTTCCGCGATTCCAATGGTGGACCAAAACTTGTTTCGGTCGATCTCACCGGCCGCAACGAACAGTCGATCCCCACGGCGAACTTCGCCTCGGATCCGGCCTGGTCGCCGCTGCTGGAGTGATGGAAGAAGAACTGAGGAGTTGAAGAACTGAGGAGTTGAAGAGTTGAAGAACTGAAGAATGGAGAAGGCAGAGGGGTCTACATCGAGCACGCGAGGGATTTAGAAGTCTATAAGCGTGCCTGTGCGGTTTCCCTTGGGGTACACAGAGCCACGCTTGCTTTTCCGAAAATGGAGCAATACGCGCTCGCCGATCAACTACGTCGTTCCAGCAAGGCGATCTGCGCCAATTTGGCCGAAGGCTTTGCCAAACAGGCTCACTCCAAGCCCGAATTCGCACGCTTCATTTCAATGGCCATAGGATCATGCAGTGAGGTGGAGACCTGGAGTTCGTATGCGTTCGACCTCGAGTACATCACACAGGCGCAACGCGACCATTGGTTGCAATCCTATGCCCGTATCTACGGAGTGCTGGTCAATCTCAGAGAGAAGCTGAGGTGATCTCTTTGCTCAATTCCTCGATTCCTCAATTCCTCGGTTCTTCAGTTCCTCAATTCCCTCTTTTTCATGTTTTAGCCGCATTTCCGCCTACGGTCCGCGCTCATTGTCGCCCCTCGGCAGAACGGTTGCGGACGGCAGCCGAAAACCAAATTTTAACCGTGTTTCTTGAGCGCCGGTTAACCCAAACGTGGTTACTGGACGATCAATGAAATCACTCGAATTGCGAAGGAGAGGCGGCATGGGCCGTATCGCAGCACTTACCACAAACCCGGTCATGATCGCGCTGGTCGCGATGCTCGCGATCACCGGTTGCGCCTCGAAGAAGACGCCGAACAGCGCCGCCGATCTCGGCCTCAACGGCGCCGGCGCGGCAACGCCCGGATCGGCCCAGGACTTTACCGTCAACATCGGCGACCGCATCTTCTTCGACACCGATTCGTCCTCGATCCGCGCCGATGCGCAGACGACGCTGTCGCGCCAGGCGCAGTGGCTGAACCAGTACAAGCAGTATGCCATCGTCATCGAAGGCCATGCCGACGAGCGCGGCACGCGCGAATACAATCTGGCGCTCGGCGCCCGCCGTGCTGCCGCCACACGCGACTTCCTGGTCGCCAAAGGCGTTTCGGCGCAGCGCCTGAAGACCATTTCCTACGGCAAGGAGCGTCCGGTCGCGGTTTGCGACGACATCTCCTGCTGGTCGCAGAACCGCCGCGCCGTAACCACGCTGGGCGGCGCCGGTTCTTGATCGGCATAAATGCAACACTTGGTGCGAAAGGCGGCCAAAAGGCCGCCTTTTTCATATCTGCCCGCTCCAAACAAAATTTGGCCGAAGTCTCACGTCCTGTTAAGAGCCGAGGGCGCCTGGCCACTTCGGTTGGCAAGGGCGCGCAACAGGCTAACGGTTTCACGGCGAGAGGCACATGCATTTCAGATCGGTCTTGAGCGGCACGCTTGCGCTGCTGCTCGTATCAAGTATCGCGGCACTTGCTGACGGGGCAAACGGCACCGGGCAGTCATCGGAAAGCGGTTTTTCCTTCCACCTGCCGACGATCAAACTGCCCGGCATTTTCGGCGAAAAGAAAAAGCCGGATCAGGTTCAATTCGCGCAGCAGGATGGTACCGGCACTCCGGCGCTGGAGGAACAGCTCCGGCAGATGAATGGCAAGATCGAGGAACTCAATTTCCAGGTCCTGCAGATGCAGGAGCAGATCCGCAAGCAGCAGGAAGACAACGAATTCCGCTTCCAGCAGCTGGAAGGCGGTCCGCAAGGCGCGCAGCAGCCGGCCGAGCAGAAGAAGTCCGAGGCCGCGCCCAGCAGCGACAGCCCCAACGGCGACAGTAACGTGGCGGAGGCGCCGGGGACGCCGGCTCCGGCCGATGCGGGCAAGGCGGCAGACGGCGACAAGAGCGTCGAGGACGTCATCGTCGAATCGCCCAACGGCGATCCCGGCAAGCTGATCCCCGGCGCGCCGCCCAAGACGTTCGGCACCATCACCGTCGACAAAAACGGCAATGTCGTCGAAGCCGATGGCAATGCGCAAGCGAATGCGCCGCAGCAGAATACGGCCCCAGCCAACGGCGCCAGCGCAGCCGGCAACAAGGCCGGTAAATCCGACGATACGGTGGTTGCGGCACTCCCGTCGACCAACGATCCGGAGGAGCTTTACCGCAACTCTTACCAGTTCATCCTGTCGGGCGACTACAGCACCGCCGAACAGGGCTTCCGCGACCATATCGCCCGTTTTCCCAAGGACGCCAAAGCAGCGGACGCGCATTACTGGCTCGGTGAATCGCTGCTCGGCCAGCAGAAATACCGCGATGCGGCCGAGATTTTCCTCGCAGCCAGCAAGGACTATCCCAAGGCCAAGAAGGCGCCCGACATGCTGCTGAAGCTCGGCGTTTCACTGGTCGGGCTGAAGCAGCGCGACGTGGCCTGTGCCACTTTCAGCGAGATCGGCAAGCGCTACCCCGATATTTCCGGCGCGCTCAAGGAGCGGGTCAAGCAGGAAAGGGCACTCGCGGCGTGCTAGTTTTTCCGTTGCGTGTCGTTGCCGCAAAACCGGGCCCACGCTTGGGCGACATGCATGACGCTCGACAGCGAGCCTGACCTTTCGGATTTTTCGCGGATCGACTTTTCCAACGGCGCTGTTGCGGCCGTGTCCGGCGGCAGCGACTCGACCGCCCTTCTCCTCCTCCTCAAAGCCCATCTCGATCGTAACGCCCCGGCAACGAAATTGCTGGCGGTAACGATCGATCATCAATTGCGGCCGCAAGCGGCAGCGGAAGCGCAAGCCGTGGCCAGGCTGTGCGCGGCGCGCGGCATTGCCCATCGCATCCTCGCCTGGTCGGGGCACAAACCATCGACCGGCCTGCCCGCCGCCGCGCGCGAAGCCCGCTACCGGCTGCTCGCCGAGGCCGCCGAAGCGGCAGGCATCGGCCTGATCCTGACCGGCCACACCGCCGACGACCAGGCCGAGACCGTGCTGATGCGGCAAGCACGTGACGACGGGCCAGGTGAGGAGAGGCCGCGCGACGAAGCGCGGGGCCTTGCCGGCATGGCGCCGGCAACCCTCTACGAGTGGCGGCACTGGATCGTGCGGCCGCTGCTCCGCGTGCGGCGTGCTGAGCTGCGCGAATTCCTGCGGCGTGAACAGGTTGCCTGGATCGAAGATCCGACCAATGCCGACACCGCTTTCGAGCGGCCGCGCGTCCGCGCAGCACTTGCCGAAGGCGATGGTACGCCTAGCGTGGCTGAAGCGATAGCGCTGGCCAGCAAGGCGGCGGTCGAGCGTGAGCAGCTGGGACATCGCGCGGCCATGCTGATCCACAGCTTGGCCTCCAGGCCGGCCGCCGGCCTCGTCCGGCTCGATCGGGATTTTGCGACGGCCGCCGACAGCCGGTCGGCCATTTATGCGCTGCGCATCCTGCTGGCGGCGACCGGCGGCACCGCCTTTCTTCCCGACCAGGCCCGCAGCGAAGCCCTTTTCGGCCGGTTCCGCACCGGGCCGCTTTGTGCCACATTGTCGCGGACCGTGATCGATGCCCGGCGTACCGGCATCTTTCTGCACCGCGAATTGCGCGATCTGCCGCCCGCTGTTGCGGTTTCCGGCAATGCCCTGTGGGACGGCCGCAGACGGATCACATTGGGCGACAGTCCAGGTGCATTGTTGATGATCGCGCCGCTGTTGATAGCACCGCTCGGGGCGGCTCTTGCCGCAAAGCGGGCAATTGCCGGGCATGGCACGCCGGCAAGCCTTGTGCGTGCCGCCTTGGCCGCCGAGCCGGCGCTCTGGCGGGATGGCGAATGCCTTGGTTTGCTGGGGGAAGGCCCGGGTTTGCCCGGGGAAGGCCCGATGCCGGCGGCTGTCGCCGCATATCCGGCAGTCGCGCCCTTCGCCCGTTTCCTGCCGTCCTTCGATCTGGCGCCGGCCGATGCCGTCGCCGCGTTGCTTGGCGCGGCGCCCGTTCCAGCCGTGCCGTTCGGCGGCCACAATGCCGGCCTACCACGGGCGAAAGCTTAACCGAGACCTGCTGTTATGCTTGGCAATGGGAGACGCTCTCCCTATGTTAGGGCCAAGTTTCCTCTCACGACGCGTGTCCGCCCAGCGGGCGCCAACGGGACAATTGATGAATCCGAATTATCGCAACCTCGCGCTCTGGGCGATCATAGCGGTCCTGCTCATCGCTCTCTTCAATCTTTTCCAGACGCCGCAGACGCGTGGAGCCTCGAGCGATGTTCCCTATTCGCAGTTCCTGCAGGAAGTCGCGGCGGGACGGATCAAGTCGGTGACCATCGCCGGCGCCCGTATCTCCGGCAATTACACGGACAGTTCCAACGGCTTCCAGACCTATTCGCCTGGGGACCCGTCACTGGTTTCGCGGCTGCAGGACAAGAACGTCACCATCAACGCGCGTCCTGAATCCGACGGCTCCAATTCGCTGTTCGGCACCCTGATCTCCTGGCTGCCGATGATCCTCATCCTCGGCGTCTGGATATTCTTCATGCGCCAGATGCAGTCCGGTTCCGGCCGCGCCATGGGCTTCGGCAAGTCGAAGGCCAAGCTTTTGACCGAAGCACATGGCCGCGTCACCTTCCAGGACGTCGCCGGCGTCGACGAAGCCAAGGAAGATCTGGAAGAGATCGTCGAGTTCCTGCGCGACCCGCAGAAATTCCAGCGGCTCGGCGGCAAGATCCCGCGCGGTGTGCTGCTCGTCGGTCCTCCTGGAACCGGCAAGACGCTGCTCGCCCGCTCGGTCGCGGGTGAAGCCAACGTGCCGTTCTTCACCATTTCGGGCTCGGACTTCGTCGAGATGTTCGTCGGCGTCGGCGCAAGCCGCGTTCGCGACATGTTCGACCAGGCCAAGAAGAACGCGCCTTGCATCATCTTCATCGACGAAATCGACGCGGTCGGCCGCCATCGCGGCGCCGGCCTGGGCGGCGGCAATGATGAACGCGAGCAGACGCTGAACCAGCTGCTGGTCGAGATGGATGGCTTCGAATCCAACGAAAGCATCATCCTGATCGCCGCCACCAACCGGCCAGACGTGCTCGATCCGGCGCTGCTGAGGCCGGGCCGCTTCGACCGCCAGGTGGTGGTGCCGAACCCCGACATCGTCGGCCGCGAGAAGATCCTGAAGGTGCATGTGCGCAACGTGCCGCTGGCGCCCAATGTCGACCTCAAGGTGATCGCGCGCGGCACGCCGGGCTTTTCCGGCGCCGATCTGATGAACCTGGTCAACGAGTCCGCCCTGATGGCGGCGCGGCGCAACAAGCGCCTCGTCACCATGGCCGAATTCGAGGACGCCAAGGACAAGATCATGATGGGCGCCGAGCGCCGCTCGTCGGCGATGACACAGGCCGAGAAGGAGCTGACCGCCTATCACGAGGCTGGTCATGCCATCCTGGCGCTCAACGTGCCGTCGGCCGATCCGCTGCACAAGGCGACCATCATTCCGCGCGGCCGGGCACTCGGCATGGTCATGCAGCTGCCGGAAGGCGACCGCTATTCGATGAGCTACAAATACATGATCTCGCGCCTCGCCATCATGATGGGCGGCCGTGTCGCCGAGGAGTTCAAGTTCGGCAAGGAGAACATCACCTCCGGCGCCTCCTCCGATATCGAGCAGGCGACCAAGCTGGCGCGTGCCATGGTGACGCGCTGGGGCTTCTCCGACAAGCTCGGCCATGTCGCCTATGGCGACAACCAGGAGGAGGTGTTCCTCGGCCATTCGGTGGCGCGCACGCAGAACATCTCGGAAGAGACGGCGCAAATCATCGACGCCGAAGTGCGCCGGCTGATCGACGAGGCCTATTCGACGGCAAGGTCTATCCTGACCAAGAAAAAGAAGGAATGGATCGCGCTGGCGCAGGGCCTGCTCGAATACGAGACGCTGTCCGGCGAGGAGATCAAGCAGCTGATCGCCGGCAATAAGCCCGCGCGCGACCTTGGCGACGACACGCCGCCGAGCCGCGGCTCGGCCGTGCCGAAGTCCGGCCGCCGCAAGAAAGGCCCCGAGCCCGAAGGCGGCATGGAACCTCAGCCGTCAAGCTAGGCTCCGGCCCGGCACAGATCGACTTCGAAACGCCGCGGCTCTAACCGCGGCGTTTTCTCTTGGGGAATGCGACCCTTCCTGCATCGCAGGAAATTGGCGAAAGTGACGATGACGGCCAATCTCCCGCCTCGCGGGGGGATGTCCGGCAGGACAGAGAGAGGCGCGAAGGAATGGAGCCTTCTATCGGCCTCGTTGACGACTTCGGGAAGATCGACAAGGCGCGCCGGAGAATGAAGCTCGCATTTTTTGCCGGCGGCGCCACATTTTGTTCTTGCTTTGTGCCGGCAGCTATGCTATCAATTTGGGTGTGGTGCCAATTGGCGCTGAATGACCCGCCCGCCGAGGCGGGTTTTCTGCTTCTGGCTATGAGAGTTCCGGTGGTGCCGAGATCGATGTCGGCCGGACAGAGCCAAGAAACACGATCTGACAGTTGGTTCGACCTCGGAAGGCCCTCTCACTTGTTCGGCAGCAACAAAAAGCCCGCGAACCTTGCGGCTCGCGGGCTCATGTCGTCGGATGGTGGCGCCGGTCAGCTCTTCAGCTTGGCGTTGCAGAGGCTGTAGAAGCCGCCGCCCTTCTGGATCCACCTGAGGCCGCCCAGCGTGTTGGCGTCCTTGTTGGCGTAGTAGAGGTCGAGACAGGTGTGCATGCGGCCCTTGGCCGGGGTCTCGGTTGCATACTTCTTGGAGATCGCCGTCGGGAATTTCACGCCCTGGGGGGCGGTGATGGTCGGCGGTTGCGGATCGCCGGTGTATTTGGCATCGGGAGCCGGCAGGGTGTCGTCGTCGGCTGCGCCGGCGCCGCATTGGCTCTTGCGGAAGTCGTTCCACTTCATGCCGTTCAGCGTGTTGCCGGCCTTGGCAGCCTGATATTTGGCGCTGCAATCCGCCATGCTGACGCCTTTGCCGGTATCGGTCGCGGCGGCTGTCGTCGCCTTGGCAGGTGCCGCGGCGGGTTGTGCGGCTGCACTTGCGCCGGCGGCGCATTCACTCTTGCGGAAGTCGTTCCACTTCATGCCGTTGAGCGTGCCGGCAGCCTTGGCGGCCTGGTATTTGGTGCTGCATTCCTTGGCCGTCAGCCCAGGCGCTGCGTCATCGCTGCTGGCCGCCGCTGCTTTGGTCTTGGCGGCGGGTTGTGCGGCTGCCGTCGCGCCGGCGGCGCACTGGGTCTTGCGGAAATCGTTCCACTTCATGCCGTTGAGCGTGCCGGCAGCCTTGGCGGCCTGGTATTTGGTGCTGCACTCCTTCGCCGTCAGGCCCGGCGCCGCATCGTCGGCGGCGGCTGCCTTGGTCGTGTCGGCAGCCTTGGCCGTGGCTTTGGCTGGCGCGGGTTCGGTTGTAGCGGCGGAAGCATCGGTGCCGCATTGGGCCTTGCGGAACTGGTTCCAGTTCTGCCCGCCAAGCGTTCCCGCGTCCTTGGCCGTGTTATACTTGGTGCTGCACTCGGCCATGGTCAGCGCGCTGGCAGGCGCCGCCAGGAATAAGGTCGCGACGGCAAGACCCGTCAAAGTGGCAAGTCGGTGGATGAGCATGCGTTTTCTCCCTGCGGCGGTTCATGATATGTCCCAGTGCAGCAATAGCGCTCAACGGCTGGTTGCGCCAGATGCTAAGTAGCGTAGAGACAAATTTAGAAGTGCATTCTTTTCTTTAAGGTGATGAATTCGTTGCCGGGACCGTCTCCCCGCCAAGTTCGTCCGGGTGCATTGCACGGAGCGCGCGCCTATGGCTGGTTCCCAGCGAGGACACTGCGTCGAATGACAGCCAGTCAAATCGGCGGCTGCGGCGGACCTGAGCCACCGCTGTCTGGAGCAGCACGATGCGGATTCGGGTTCAAGGCCACACTGCCACAGCCCAAAGGAACCAGATGAGGTTTGAGTTGACGTTTCTGATGCTGCTACCGCAACAAGGGCTCGGAACTTGAAAATCAACACACTAGCGTGACGTAAAACACACAAAACAACAATTTTCTAAGGATTGGTCGTCCATAATCATACAATGTGATGACGGGGCTTGGGCCATTTTATGGCATGAGATGCTCGGAAAGAACCATCGGGAAGCTGGCGAACATGGCAGGACATTATTTCGGTACGGACGGCATTCGTGGGCGCGCCAACAAGTTTCCAATGACGGCGGAGGTCGCCATGCGGGTCGGCATGGCCGCCGGCCTCTCGTTCCAGCGCGGCAGCCACCGCCACCGCGTCGTGCTCGGCAAGGATACCAGGCTTTCCGGCTACATGATCGAGAACGCCATGGTGTCGGGCCTGTGCGCCGCCGGCATGGATGTCTTCCTGCTCGGCCCGATCCCGACGCCGGCTGTTGCCATGCTGGTGCGCTCGCTGCGCGCCGATATCGGCGTGATGATCTCTGCCTCGCACAACCCCTATTACGACAACGGCATCAAGCTGTTCGGCCCCGATGGCTACAAGCTGTCCGATGAGATCGAGGAGCGTATCGAGGGGATGCTCGACAAGGATATCGAACTGGCGCTCGCCGATTCCGATGGGCTCGGCCGCGCCAAACGCGTCGACGGCGTGCATGACCGCTATATCGAATTCGCCAAGCGCACGCTGCCGCGCTCGATGTCGCTGTCGGGCCTGCGCATCGTCGTCGATTGCGCCAATGGCGCCGCCTACAAGGTGGCGCCCGACGCGCTGTGGGAACTCGGCGCCGAGGTCGTTGCCATCAATGTCGAGCCCAACGGCTTCAACATCAACAAGGAATGCGGCTCGACTCATCCGGCCGGTCTGCAAAAGAAGGTGCACGAGGTGCGCGCCGATATCGGCATTGCTCTCGACGGCGATGCCGACCGTGTCGTCATTGTCGACGAGAACGGCGCGATCGTCGATGGCGACCAGATCATGGCGCTGATCGCCGAATCCTGGCAGCAGAGCGGACGGCTGGCCGGCGGCGGCGTCGTCTCGACGGTGATGTCCAATCTCGGCCTCGAACGCTTCCTCGGCGACATGAACCTGCAGTTGCATCGCACCAAGGTCGGTGACCGCTATGTCGTCGAGCACATGCGTGCCCATGGACTCAATGTCGGCGGCGAACAGTCGGGCCACATCGTGCTGTCCGATTTCTCGACCACCGGCGACGGCCTCGTCTCGGCGCTCCAAGTGCTCGCCTGCATCAAGCGGCATAACCGACCGGTCAGCGAACTGTCGAAGAAATTCGAGCCGGTGCCGCAGCTTTTGAAGAATGTGCATATTTCCGGCGGCAAGCCGCTGGAGGAGGCGCCGGTCAAGGCGGCGATCGAAGATGCGCGCAATCGCCTCGGCAAGGCCGGGCGCCTGGTCATCCGGCCATCCGGCACGGAGCCGCTCATCCGCGTCATGGCGGAGGGCGACGACCCGCAGCTTGTCGAGTCCGTGGTCAACGACATCGTCGAGGTCATTTCGGAAACGCGTAGCGCCGCCTGATCTCCCTCCAACATCGGTTCAAAAGCCCGCCTTGCCGGCGGGCTTTTTTATTGGGTCGCGGCCAGCTCCGCCTGCAGCAACGGCCGCCAGATTGCTCCACTTTTAGAGATTCGTGGTTAATCAATACGGTTAAACGCCTTTTAACCTTTCCGATTCATTATCCACAACTGAGGTCAATCACATTTCGGGCGCGTTCGCCGTTCGAGGGTTCTCAGGGGTGATAAGCATGTTCAACACAGCTAGAATGGCTCTTCTGGCCGCGCTGTTTGCCGGCGTCGGACCGGCATTCGCCGCCGATTTCGTCGAGCCGCCCGTCGTCGAGGAGGCACCGCCACCGGTTGCCTATGAGCAGCCGGCCGAATTCGGCGGCTGGTATATCCGCGGCGACATCGACTATCACTGGTCGAAGTTTCGTGGTGGCGAGTACATCACCTACGGTGTGGCGCCCCAGAATCCCGGCAAGTTCGATACAGGCAAGCTGGATGGCGCCTTCTCGGCCGGCGGCGGTGTTGGTTACCAGATCGACGAGCATTTCCGCACCGATCTCACCCTGGACTGGATGAGCAAGTCCAAATTCCGCGGCTCGACCAACGGCTTCTGCGGCCCACAGCAAACGCCTTGCACGTCCGTCGATACCTCGTCCTATTCGGCGCTGCTGCTCTTGGCCAACGCCTATGTCGATATCGGCACCTGGCATGGGATCACGCCTTACGTCGGCGCCGGCATCGGCGGTGCCTGGGTCAAGTGGGATGAACTGCACAACGTGGACAGCGACGGTTCATTTGATCATGCCGGTGGCAAGGGCTGGCGGTTTGCCTATGCTGCCATGGCGGGCGCATCCTACTGCCTGACTGACCGCGTCAAACTAGATGTCGGCTACCGCTTCAGCCACATCAACGGCGGTAAGATGTTCGACTATGCCTCCCTCCCCAATGTCGGCCCCGGCTATGACAAAGGTATCAACGTTCACGAAGTGCGCGGCGGCCTGCGCTACCAGTTCGGCAGGTCGGACTGTGCGCCGCCGGAGCCTTACGTCCCGGAACCCGAGCCCGTCTACACGAAGTAGTCGCTTCGAAATCGAGGAATTCGTCGACCGCCCGGCTGATGCCGGGCGGTTTCGTTTGGCTGCCTAAAGATGCTGCGTTGCCCTGTAACACCGTCCGGCTCGAGGAGCGAAAACGGATCAAATCAATTGCTAACGCCTTGTTATCCTTAACCCGCACTTAACCACTATGGTTAACAATGCTGTCTGAAACGGCGCGCGCGATCGCGAATGCGCCAAGTTCGGGAGCCGAGGACCATGACATTCAAATCGCCTATAGCACTGGCGCTTGCAGCAGTCGTCCTGGTGCCGCTGACGCCGGCGCTTGGCGCCGATTACGAACCGCCGGTCTATGTCGACCAGGCGCCCGACTATGTACCGGTCGAGGTTGGCTCGGGATGGTATCTGCGCGGCGATGTCTCCTATCTGGTGCAGAAGAGCTTCAAGGATGAGCATTTCGCCTTTACACCCGCGAGCTTCGACGAAAAGGAAGATCCCATCTTCGCCAGCATCGGCTTCGGCTACCATTTCAACGACTATCTGCGCGCCGATCTCAATGTCGGCTATCTTCCCGGCAACAAGATCGACGTCGGCTATAACGACGGAACGACCGTGGCATCGGCGACCCTGAAGAACTATGCCTTCTCAGGCATACTCAACGGCTATGTCGACCTTGGCACCTATGTCGGAATCACACCTTATCTCGGCGCCGGTGTCGGTGTCGTGCAGAGCAAGCGTCGCCTGTCGGCGAGCTACTTCACCGACAACGCCGACCCCACCGACGATTTCGTCCGGCGTGACAACAAGACCCAGTACTCCTTCGCCTACACGCTGAATGCCGGGCTTGCGTACCAAGTGTCCAAGAACGTCTCGGTCGATCTGGGCTATCAGTATTTTTCCGCGCCAGACGCCGAATATGTGACTGCCGAGAGTCTGACTTCTTTTCCGATCCGCAAAGGGATCAACAATCATCAAGTCAAAGTCGGACTACGCTACGATCTCTGGTAGGCTCGATCGAAGCCGAGGCGTTGACAATGGCGGGTCGCAGGCCCGCCGTTTGCGTTTCGCCCCCGGCAATATCCTGACAGCGACAAAAACTTTCCCCTTGACGCCGAAAGTCTGAACGCATATCGCCATCCGTGGGCCACCCCTCCCCAACGAGGGGCCACTATCTGGAAGGATAGACCACGATGACCACGCATGCGAAGCCCGGATTCCGTCCGGCAAATCCCAATTTTTCCTCAGGTCCCTGTGCAAAACGCCCCGGCTGGTCGGTCGAGGCGCTCAAAAATGCCGCGCTCGGGCGCTCGCACCGCGCCAAGATCGGCAAGACCAAGCTCGAACAAGCGATCGAGCTGACCCGGGAAATCCTCCAGGTTCCGGCGGATTACCGCATCGGCATCGTGCCGGCCTCGGATACCGGCGCGGTCGAAATGGCGCTGTGGTCGCTGCTCGGCGAACGCGGCGTCGACATGGTCGCCTGGGAGAGCTTCGGCTCCGGCTGGGTCACCGATGTGGTCAAGCAGCTGAGGCTCGCCGATGTTCGCAGGTTAGAGGCGGACTACGGCGCACTGCCGGACCTGACCAGAATCGACTTCGACCGCGACGTGGTCTTCACCTGGAACGGCACGACGTCGGGTGTGCGCGTGCCGAACGGCGATTTCATCCCGGCCACCCGCAAGGGCCTGACCATCTGCGACGCGACTTCGGCGGCCTTTGCGCAACAGCTCGATTTCAGGAAGCTCGACGTCGTCACCTTCTCCTGGCAGAAGGTGCTGGGCGGTGAGGGCGCGCACGGAATGCTGATCCTCAGCCCGCGCGCCGTCGAACGCCTGGAAAGCTACAAGCCGGCCTGGCCGTTGCCGAAAATCTTCCGCCTCACCTCGGGCGGCAAGCTGATCGAAGGCATCTTCAAGGGCGAGACTATCAACACGCCGTCGATGCTGTGCGTCGAGGACTATCTCGACGCGCTGCGTTGGGCGAAGTCGATCGGCGGCCTCGACGCGCTGGTCACCAGAGCGGATGCCAATGCCGCTGTTCTCGATCGCTTTGTCAGAAAATCTTCCTGGCTCGGCCATCTTGCCGTAGACCCGGCGACGCGTTCGAACACGTCGGTCTGCCTTTCCTTCACCGACCGGCAAGTCGCTGCACTCGACGCCGATGGACAGGCTGCGTTCGCCAAGGCAATTGTCTCGGCGCTCGACAAGGAAGGCGTCGCCTACGACATTGGTGCCTACCGCGATGCACCGCCCGGCCTGCGCATCTGGTGCGGCGCGACAGTCGAGACCTCCGATCTCGAAGCGTTGCTGCCCTGGCTCGACTGGGCCTTTGCGGCGCAAAAGGCGTCGCTCAAAGCGGCGGCCTGACTCCCTCCCCCTCGAGGGGAGGGTGGCCCGAAGGGCCGGGTGGGGTCGCCTCCACCCGTTCAACGATCCGCCATCCAGAAAGAAAAAGATTTGGCCGCATCCGGCCGCAACGACCCCACCCCGGCGCTTCGCGCCGACCCTCCCCTCAAGGGGGAGGGACGCCAATCGCAAAGGACCAAGCCAATGCCCCGCGTTCTCGTCTCAGACAAACTTTCCACCACCGCCGTGCAGATCTTCAGGGATCGCGGCATCGAGGTCGACTATTTGCCGGATCTCGGCAAGGACAAGGAAAAACTGCTCGAAGTGATCGGCCAGTATGATGGGCTGGCCATCCGCTCGGCGACAAAGGTCACGGAGAAGCTGATCAATGCTGCGACCAGGCTGAAGGTCGTGGGCCGCGCCGGCATCGGCGTCGACAATGTCGACATACCGGCGGCGAGCCGCAAGGGCATCATCGTGATGAACACGCCCTTCGGCAATTCGATCACCACCGCCGAGCATGCCGTCGCCATGATCTTCGCGCTGGCCCGCCAGATACCGGAGGCCAACGCCTCGACGCATGCCGGCAAATGGGAAAAGAACCGCTTCATGGGTGTCGAGATCACCGGCAAGACGCTGGGCATCATCGGCTGCGGCAATATCGGTTCGATCGTCGCTACGCGCGGCGTCGGCCTGAAGATGCATGTCATCGCCTTCGATCCATTCCTGTCGGACAGCCGCGCCGAGGAGCTCGGCGTCGAAAAGGTCGAGCTCGACGAGCTGTTCGCCCGCGCCGACTTCATCACGCTGCATACGCCGCTGACGGACAAGACGCGCAACATCATCGACGCCGCGGCGATCGCCAAGATGAAGACCGGCGTGCGTATCATCAACTGCGCCCGTGGCGGGCTGATCGTCGAGGCCGACCTGATCGCGGCGCTGAAGAGCGGCAAGGTGGCCGGCGCCGGCATCGACGTGTTCGAGGTCGAACCGGCGGAGAGCAACGCACTGTTCGGCATGGAGAACGTGGTGGCAACGCCGCATCTGGGGGCCTCGACGATGGAGGCGCAGGAGAATGTCGCGCTGCAGGTCGCCGAGCAGATGTCGGACTATCTGATCAAGGGCGCCGTTTCCAATGCCATCAACATGCCATCGATCACCGCCGAGGAAGCGCCGCGGCTGAAACCTTTCGTCAAGCTCGCTGAAGTGCTCGGCGCCTTTGTTGGCCAGGTCACCGAGGATCCGATCAAGGAGGTCGAGATCCTGTTCGACGGCTCGACCGCGACGATGAACACGCGGGCGCTGATCAGCGCCACTCTTGCCGGGCTGATCCGGCCGCAGGTCGCCGACGTCAACATGGTGTCGGCGCCGATCATGGTGAAGGAGCGCGGCATCATCGTCGCCGAGGTCAAGCGCGACAAGTCGGGCGTGTTCGACGGCTATATCAAGCTGACGGTCAAGACCGAGCACAGGACGCGCTCGATCGCCGGCACGTGTTTTTCGGACGGCAAGCCGCGCTTCATCCAGATCAAGGGCATCAATCTCGACGCCGAGGTTGGCCAGCACATGCTCTACACGACCAATGCCGACGCGCCCGGCATCATCGGTCTGCTCGGCACGGTGTGCGGCGAGAACGGCGTCAACATCGCCAATTTCCAGCTCGGCCGCAACCGGCCGGGCGGTGATGCCATCGCATTGCTCTATCTCGATGCGCCATTCCCGGAAAACGTGTTGGCGCAGGTGCGCTCGCACAAGTCGATCGACTCTGCCAAGCGGCTGCATTTCGATGTTGGGATAGCCTGAAATTCGGTCGCCCCGTGTGCAGCAGCACGCGGGGCGGTGGAACGTCGCGGCAAGCGACTTCATTCAGCAGCGGATGCCGCCATCTTCCGTCCGCTGTATTCGGCGAGGCTGATGCCACCGAGCACCAGCGCGAGAGCCAGCGCCTGATAGAGCTGGAATGTCTCGCCGACAATCAGCACCGATAGCAGCGTGCCGAAGATCGGCACCAGATTGATGAACAGGCCGGCGCGGTTGGCGCCGATCAGCTCATTGCCCCTGATATAGAAGATCTGCGAGATGACCGAAGCACCGATGGCGGTATAGAACGCGACCGCCCAGCCGCGGGCATCGGGGACGATGACTTTGCCGGCGGCAATCTCCCACAGGAAGAAAGGCAGCGATGTGACGAGTGCGGCAACCGACAGCGCCAGCATCAGGCTCTGCCAGCGGATGACCGGCTTCAGCCGCAACCCCACCGAATAGAAGGAGTAGCAAAGCACGGCGACCAGCATGATCGCGTCGCCAAAGTTGAGATCCAGCTTGAGAAGCTGGCGCAGGTCGCCATGGCTCGCCGTCACCGCGACGCCAATGATGGTCAGCACGACGCCAGCGATCTGCACCCGGTTCACCCGCAGGCGAAACAGCACGAAATTGGCGATGATGATCACGATGGGTATCGCCGCCTGCTCGATCGAGACGTTGATCGCCGTGGTGTAGTTGAGCGCCGTGTAGAAGATCGCATTGAAAAAGGCGAAGCCGCAAGCGCCGAGCCCGCCAAGCAGCAACCAATGCCTGCGCACCACCGGCCAGTCTTGGCGTAGCGTTCCCCAGCCGATCGGCAGCAGAATCAGAACCGCCAGCAGCCAACGCAGGAAGACCAGCGTCATCGGCGAGATATGACCGACCGCCAGCTTTCCCGCCACAGAGTTGCCGCCCCACAGCAAGGTGGTGAACAGCAGGAACAGATAGGCGGCTCGATGCATCGTGAACTCCCGGCCAGGCAGAGGGAATTTGACGGTCGGTGTGGGCCTATTGCGACCGCCAGCCCAAGTAAATGATGTCAAAGGCGAAAATTGTTGTGCCTCGGAGCGTTTTGGGCGGCAAAGAGTGGTCGCGCTCGCCGGGTCTTGACGCTATAGAACGACGTGCGTGCAATTGGACGCTACAAAGTACGCGTCGGAAGGCTTTAATCCTCGCGTCGTGCTTTCCGAAAATCGATTCCGATTTTGGGGGCCGATGCGATAGAGGCCTGTCGTTTCGAACTGTTTCAAGCTGCTCGTGCGGCGTCTCAAGGGAAAAGAAATATGGCCAATGTGGTGGTCGTCGGCTCGCAATGGGGCGATGAGGGCAAAGGCAAGATCGTAGACTGGCTGTCGGAGCGCGCCGATGTTGTCGTGCGCTTCCAGGGCGGCCACAATGCCGGCCATACGCTGGTCGTCGACGGCAAGGTCTACAAGCTGTCGCTGCTGCCGTCCGGCGTGGTGCGGCAAGGCAAGCTGTCCATCATCGGCAATGGCGTCGTCTTCGATCCGCACGCTTTCGTCGCGGAGGTTGCGAAATTGAAGGCGCAGGGCGTCGAGGTGACGCCAGACCGCCTGAAAATAGCCGAAAACACCGCGCTTATCCTGTCCTTGCACCGGGAGCTGGATGGATTTCGCGAGGACGCCGCTTCCAATTCCGGAACGAAGATCGGCACGACCCGTCGCGGCATCGGTCCCGCCTATGAAGACAAGGTGGGCCGGCGCGCGGTCAGGGTGATGGATTTGGCGGATTTGGAAACGCTGCCCTTGAAGGTCGACAGGCTGCTGACGCACCACAATGCGCTGCGGCGCGGGCTCGGCCATGCCGAGGTCACGCACGAGGCGATCATGAGCGAGCTGATCTCGGTGGCCGACGAGATCCTGCCCTATATGGACCGCGTCTGGAAAATCCTCGACGACAAGCGCCGCGCCGGCGAGCGCATCCTGTTCGAGGGCGCGCAAGGGACGTTGCTCGACATCGACCACGGCACCTATCCGTTCGTCACCTCGTCCAATACGGTTGCCGGCCAGGCCGCCGCCGGGTCGGGTGTCGGGCCGGGCGCCATCGGTTATGTACTCGGCATCACCAAGGCCTATACGACGCGCGTCGGCGAAGGCCCGTTTCCAACCGAACAGAAGAACGAGATCGGCGAGTTCCTGGGCACGCGCGGCCATGAATTCGGCGTCGTCACCGGCCGCAAGCGCCGCTGCGGCTGGTTCGATGCCGTGCTGGTCCGCCAGGCCGTCGCCGTCAACGGCATCAAGGGCATTGCGCTGACCAAGCTCGATGTGCTCGATGGGCTGGACGAGATCAAGGTCTGTACCGGCTACCGACTCGACGGCGAGGCGATCGATTACCTGCCGGCCAGCCAGGGTGCGCAGGCCCGCGTCGAACCGGTCTACGAGACGCTGGAGGGGTGGAAAGGCACCACTGCCGGCGCGCGCAGCTGGAACGACCTGCCGGCCAAGGCGGTGAAGTACGTCCGCTACATCGAGGAGCTGATCGGCGCGCCGGTCGCACTCCTTTCCACCAGCCCTGAGCGGGACGACACGATACTTGTGACCGATCCGTTTCAAGACTAGTTTCTCAGCCTTTCCGGGCATTGCGGCTGATTTGCGGGGGCCGGCCCAGAAACAAATGCAGGTCGACTGACGTATGGTAGATTTTGTTCCTATTCTGAAAAAGGCGCTCGATAAACTCGGTGAGCCGTCGGCGGAAGTGCGCGCCAGGGTCTATGACAGGGCCCGTTCGTCAATCGCGAAACAACTCGCAGAGAAGGCCACGATGACGCCTTCCGATGTCGACCGGCAGATGCGTGCACTGGAAGACGCCATCGCCAAAGTCGAGCGGGACTATGCCAAGCCTGCGCCGCCACCCGACCCGCTGGCGGAACTGGAGGACATCTTCTCCTCCATCGACCGCAACAAGAACCAGTCCAGCCATATCCGACAGCCGGCAAAGACGGAGCCGGCATGGCAGCCGGCCAAGACCGAGCCGGCAAAGACGGAGCCAGCAAAGACTGGGCCGGCCTGGCAGCCCACGCCCGCTAAGGCGGCGCCGAACTGGCAAAAGCCGCAGCCCGTCGCTCTTTCTCAGGAGCGCGCTGGTCCGCCGCCGTCCGATATGGAACTTCCGACGGCTGACGGCCAAGACGGCGTTTTTCCGGGCGACGACTTTTCCAACGACGGCGGCCCCGCGGAGGACAGGTTCCAGCGGCTCTATCCTGCGGAGCGCAGGCGCAGCTATGGCGGTGTGATCGCCGCCGCCATTGCCTTGCTCGTCATTGCCGGTGGTGGCTATGGCATCTGGCTGAACAAGGATGCGTTCGGCAGCATGCTCGGCCTCGACTCGACCACAGCCGTCGCCACCGAACCGCTGGTAAAACCAGCCCCGGCCAAGCCGGTGGCCGATGCGGCCGTACCGGCCGCCGCGCCTCCGCCGGATGCCGGCGAGGGCGCGAAGTTCACGCAGCGCCTGACGCCCGAGGGGCACGAAGTCGATCCCGGCCCCGCGGCCGGGCAGGCGGGCATCGGCGAAGGCGAATCCGTCGCCGCACTGACCACGCCGCCATCGGCCGCACAAGCGCCGACCACCCCGGCACCGGCCGCGCCGGCTCCGGCCGCACCCGCCGACACGCAAGCCACGGCCAATGCTCCAGCAGTCGATGGGTCCGCTGCACCAACTCCCGCAACGCCGCCCGCCAACGGGGCAGCAGCGCCTGCAGCGGCCGCCCCGCCGCCAGCACCGGCAGCGGCACCAACGGCAGTTCCGCCGCAAGCCACGTTGGCCGTCGGCCAGAAGGCGATCTTCTACGAGGAGCGCACCAGCACCGCTCAAGGCTCGGCCGAGCCCGGCAACATCGTCTGGTCGCTGGTGCAGGAATCGCCCGGCGGCGACCTGCCGCCCGAGCCGGCGATCCGCGCCGAGGCGACCATTCCAGGCAAGGATATCCAGTTGCGCATGACGATCCGTCGCAACACCGACCAGACGCTGCCGGCCAGCCATATTATCGAGATGATCTTCCTGACGCCTGACGGCTTCGAGGGCGGCGGCGTCGACAACATCCTGCGTGTCGCCATGAAGGGCTCCGAGCAGGATGCCGGAAGCCCGCTGATCGGCATCCCGGCCAAGATCGCCGACGGTTTCTTCCTGGTTGCGCTCAACGATACCAAGGCGGATGAAGACGCCAATCTGACCTTGCTCAGAGGTCAGGACTGGATCGACGTGCCGGTCGTCTACAAGACCGGGCGGCGGGCGCTGCTCACCATGGAAAAGGGCATTCCAGGCGAGAAGGTGTTCGACGAGGCGCTTAAGGCCTGGCAGACTAAGACGGCGGGGTGAAGACGGTCCGCCACCCCGAAGCTCCCCAGCAGTTCAGAAGCCCTGGAACAGCATATCGAGCGCGGCCACGATCTCGTCGTGATGCCTCGTCAGATTCAGTCGGCTCTCGCCCAGTTCCGTCGCCGCAACCGTGGCGATCAAATGGGTGGCCATGACCAATTTCCGACCATTGATCTCGAAAATCGGATGGAGCTTTCGCATTGGTGATGGCGCCATCGCAGCCGGCAGAAGCGGGACGACCACCCGGGTCTTGAAATGGTCTAGCAGATCGGCCTGGACGTCGAGGAGATAGCCGCCTTCGATGCTACCCGCGAAGACGTCGTAGCGCGCCATCAGAATTGCCGATGTTCTGCCAGCGGAATACCGTGTTTTTCGACATATTCGTTCCAGGCATCTATCGTCGCGCGGTTCTCAAGCTTCCACAGCCGCGTCTTTTCGGCGGCCACGGCCTCGGCGATGCCGGCTTCAGCGGCGCGCGAGACATTCACATCGAGCCCCTTGGCTTCCTTCATGAGCTTTGAGTCGATCGACAGATTTGCCGGCTGGCGAACCGCATTCACAGCTATCTTGCGCATGATCACCTCCGCAGTATGCGCATAATATATGCGCATTCCTCTCTAGTCGCAATGACAAGATGCTTGAACTCGTGAATTACCCCTCCATCTCCTCGCGCAGCATTTCCAGTTCCAGCCATTCCTCCTCGAGCGCTGCCAGTGTGACGCGCTCCTTGTCGAGCGCGGCAATCGTCTTCTGGAACGAGGCCGGATCGCGCTCGTAATAGGCCGGATCGGCGATGTTGTTCTCCAGCCGCGAGATCGAGGCCGACACCGCCTCGATCTTCTTGGGCAGCGATTCCAGCGCGAATTTCTGCTTGAACGACAGTTTCTTGGCCGGGCCCTTCGGTGCGGCCGCTTCGTTCCTGCTTGCCGCCGTCGCGTCGCCCGTCTCGGCCTTTGGTCGCGCCTTGCGGTCGTCCAGTCTGGTGCCGCCGCGCTGCGCCAGCATGTCGGAATAGCCGCCGGCATATTCGATCCAGCGGCCGTCACCATCCGGCGCGATGATGCTGGTCACGGTGCGGTCGAGGAAATCGCGATCGTGGCTGACCAGGATCACCGTGCCGGCAAAGCCGGCGACCAATTCCTGCAGCAGCTCCAGCGTCTCCATGTCGAGGTCGTTGGTCGGCTCGTCGAGCACAAGCAGGTTTGCCGGCCGCGCCAAAACGCGGGCGAGGATCAGCCGCGCCCGCTCGCCGCCCGAAAGCTCGCGCACCGGCGTGCGCGCCTGTTCCGGCTTGAACAGGAAGTCTTTCATGTAAGAGACGACGTGGCGCTGCTCGCCATTGATGACGAGGTTCTCGCCGCGCCCGTCGGTGAGATACTGCGCCAATGTCTCCTGCGGGTCGACGGCTTCGCGCTTCTGGTCGAGCGTGGCGATCTCCAGATTTGTGCCGAGCCGCACCGTGCCCGCGTCCGGCTTCAATTCGCCGGTCAGCATCTTCAACAGCGTCGTCTTGCCGGCGCCGTTCGGCCCGACCAGACCGACGCGATCGCCGCGCTGGATTCGGGTCGAGAATCCCTTGACCACGGTCAGATCGCCAAAGGTCTTCTCGATGTTCTTGGCTTCGATCACCAGCTTGCCGGATTCGGCGGCGTCGCTGGCTGTCATCGTCGCCGCACCCTCGGCGCCGCGATGACCACGAAAGCGCTGGCGCATGGTCTGCAACTCACCGAGCCGGCGCATGTTGCGCTTGCGCCGCGCTGTCACGCCATAGCGCAGCCAGTGCTCCTCGCGCACGATCTGGCGACCGAGCTTGTGCTGCTCGCGCTCTTCCTCCTCCAGCACCGTGTCGCGCCATTCCTCGAAATAGCCAAAGCCCTTGTCGAGACGGCGGGTCTGGCCGCGGTCGAGCCAGATTGTGGCGCGTGACACGCGCTCGAGAAAACGGCGGTCATGCGAGATGACGACCAGTGCCGAGGAGGTGCGGGCAAGCTCCTCCTCCAGCCATTCGATGACCGAAAGGTCAAGATGATTGGTCGGCTCATCGAGGAGGAGAATGTCGGGCTCCGGCGCCATGACGCGGGCGAGGGCGGCGCGCCGCGCCTCGCCGCCGGAAAGGTCGTTCGGCCGTTCCTCGCCGGTCAGGCCGAGATGCTCCATCAGATAGGTGGCGCGGTAGGGATCGTCGGCGGGCCCGAGCCCCGCCTCGACATAGGCGCGGACGGTCGCAAAACCGTCCATGTCGGGCATTTGCGGCAAGTAGCGCACGGTTGCCGAGGGCTGGCGGAAGACTTCGCCATCCTGCGGTTCGATCAGCCCGGCGGCGATCTTGAGGAGCGTCGACTTACCAGAGCCGTTGCGGCCGACCAGGGCGATCTTGTCGCCAGCCGAGGCCGTCAGGGCGGCACCGTCGAGCAACGGCGTGCCGCCAAAGGTCAGCTTTATCCCGTCGAGATTGAGAAGCGGCGGCGCCATATCAGCTTTCTGGGCTCAGCTTTCCGGAAGAGGGTAGGGATGCGCGAGCAGCAGCGCCCGGCCGCTGGCCAGCGCGATTTCCAGCCGGCCCCTGACCTCGTTGGAAATGGTCAGCGACGAGCCGAACGCAACCTCGACATGGTCGAGCGGCCATTTGGCGCCGGTGACTGTCAGGCCGGCGAGATCGGAGAAGCCGAGCACCGAAAACAGCGTGCCGTCGGCATAGTCGAAGCCAGTCTTTCCAGGCAGCAAAGGAATGCCTTCCTGTGCGCCGCTGGTCAAAAGCACTTCCGTTCCGCCTTCCGCCAGCCGGACGCTCAGCGCCAGATGCAGGAAGATGTGGTCGGTACGTTTGCCGCCGAAGGCGCCTGCGAGCACAAGGCTTGTCGCACCGCGTTCGAGCGCGGCGGCGATAGCGAGTTCACCGTCGGTCTTGTCTTTTTCGGCAGGAAATACCTGCCGTGGCACGGCGGCCAGATCCTCCGGCAACTCGGCAGGCACGGAATCGAAATCGCCGACCCAGAGTTCCGGCCTCAGGCCCAGCATGCGGGCATGACCGATGCCGGCGTCGGCGGCGATGACGCGCGAGCCTTCGACCTGGCGGTCGAGCAGCGGTGTGCGGATGAGATCGCCGCCAAGCAGGATGGTGAATGTGCTCATATCTCGTGGCCCTTACCAGCCCTGCCCCGGAAACGGAAGATGAAACGGCAGACGAAACGGAAGGCTGGGCTTTGGATGCCCGGCAAACTTCCGCTTGCGCAGCACTTCGGCCGGGCCTATGTGTCGCAACGCTCTAACGGGGTGCCGGACGCGATTTTCGCGGACCGGCTGAGAGGCAAGACTGCCAACCCGCTGAACCTGATCCGGTTTGTACCGGCGGAGGGATTAGACGTTTCGGACAGCCCGACGCCTCAATTCCTTTCAACGCGAACGAAGGAGGCGCCGATGCGCAGTTTTTTCCACTCTCTTGTCTCAATTGTCCTGCTTGCGGCATCCGCGGTCGCCCTGCCGGGGCAGGCATCGGCACAGGATAGACTGACGGTCTATACCTATGAAAGCTTCACCGCCGATTGGGGTCCGGGACCGGCGGTGAAGAAGGCCTTCGAGGTCGAATGCAGCTGCGTCGTCGAATTCGTCTCGGTCGCCGACGGCGTGGCGCTGCTCAACCGTGTGAAGCTGGAAGGCGCCGCGACCAAGGCCGATATCGTACTTGGCCTCGATACCAACTTAACCGCCGACGCCAAGGCAACCGGCCTGTTTTCGCCGCACGGCGCCGTCTCGGGCGTCAATGTACCGGGCGGCTGGAGCGACGATATTTTCGTGCCGTTCGACTATGGCTATTTCGCCGTCGTCTACGACACCGAAAAACTGAAGAGCCCGCCGAAGAGCCTCAGGGAATTGGTCGAGGGCGATGCCGGAGAGAAGATCGTCATCCAGGATCCGCGCACCTCGACGCCGGGCCTTGGCCTGCTGCTGTGGGTCAAGTCGGTCTATGGCGACAAGGCGCCGGAAGCCTGGGCCAAACTCAAGGCGAAGGTGCTGACGGTAACGCCGGGCTGGAGCGAGGCCTACGGCCTGTTCACCAAGGGCGAGGCGCCGATGGTGCTGTCCTACACGACCTCGCCGGCCTACCACATGGTCGCCGAAAACACCGAGCGCTACCAGGCGGCGTCCTTCGAGGAGGGCGAATATCTGCAGATCGAGGTTGCGGGGATCACCACCAAGGGCGCGAAGAACCCGCTGGCGGAAAAGTTCATTGCCTTCATGACCGGACCGAAATTCCAGGATGTCATTCCCGAAACCAACTGGATGTTCCCGGCCGGCAAAACCGACAAGCCGCTCAACCCGGCGTTCGACAAGCTGGTCAAGCCGACCAAGACCTTGCTGTTCAGCCCGGAAGACGTCGCGGCCAACCGCAAGGCCTGGGTCGATGAGTGGCTTGCGGCGATGAGCAGGTAGGGCTCAAGCCTCGTCGGATGTTTGCGCCAAGCCACCCCCCTCCGGCCTGCCGGCCATCTCCCCCTCAAGGGCACGGCTATCGCAGATGGAACGCCGAGGCTTTCGCTCTACGACGTACCCCCACCCCTAACCCCTCCCCACAAGGGGGAGGGAGACTTCCGTTGGCACTGACCTCGGCAAATTGTCTGCCTTTCGGCGCCAAAAGGGGAAGTAAGGGCATGCGGCAGCGTTCCCTCCCCCTTGTGGGGAGGGTTAGGGTGGGGGTCCAACTTCGTAAGAATCCAAATGCGATAGCCCTGCCCTCAAGGGGGAGATCGGCAGCTTTGTCGCCTCTCCTCGTCCTGCCACTTGTGAGATTGGCGAAGGCGGCTGAGTGCGCAATCTCCCCCCTTGAGGGGGAGATGGCCGGCAGGCCAGAGAGGGGTGGGCTCGGCCTTTGCCAGGTATTTCCTTCGATCTACGCCTGTCGTAGTGTCGGGTAGCGCGACATGCCTACGCGTCATCCGGCCGATCCCCGCGTCACTGCCGGCATCGTCGCGCTCGCCGCCATCGCGCTGCTGATCGGCGGTGCATTCGCCGGGCTCGTCGTCGAAGCCACACGCGACCTGTCCGGCGCCGCCTCCGCTTTCGATTCCTATCTCTTGCGCGTCGTCCGTTTCACGCTCTGGCAGGGTCTGCTGTCGACCCTGCTCTCCGTTGCACCGGCGCTGTTCGTCGCGCGCGCCCTGTCGCGGCATCCGCGTTTTTTCGGGCGAGGCTTCATCCTCCAGCTTTTCGCCGTGCCACTGGCGCTGCCGGCCATTGTTGCCGCACTCGGTGTCTTGGCGCTCTATGGCCGCGCCGGCTATTTTGCCGGCACGCTGGGCGCGCTAGGCGGCCAGAGCTGGCCCGGCATCTATGGCCTGTCGGGCATACTCGTTGCGCATGTCTTCTTCAACCTGCCGCTGGCGACGCGGCTGTTCCTGGAGGCGTTGCAGACCGTGCCGGCTAACCAATGGCGGCTGGCGAGCCAGCTTGGCATGGGTGCTGCGCCGGCCTTCCGGCTGATCGAATGGCCGCCGCTGCGTGCGGCCTTGCCGGGCGTTGCCGGGCTCGTTTTCATGCTGTGCATCACCTCCTTCACCATCGTGCTTACGCTCGGCGGCGGGCCGCGCGCGACGACGCTCGAGGTTGCCATCTACCAGGCGCTGCGTTTCGACTTCGACCCGGCGCGGGCTGTGACGCTGACCCTGCTGCAGATTGCCCTGACCTTCGTCGTCGTGCTGGCACTGACGCGGCTTGGCGCCAATATGACCGGCGACGCCAATCTGCCGGTGGCGCCGCGCCGGTATTTTTCAGCCGGTGCGGCCGAGACCGTGCTGAACGCGCTGGCGATCGGGCTCGCACTGCTGTTTGTCGCCGGGCCGATGGCGGCCACGCTGGCAGCCGGGCTTGGCGCCGATCTCGGCCGCCTGGCCGGCGAGAGCGCGGTGCGGCAAGCGACGGCGACCAGTGCCGTGCTCTCCCTCCTGTCGGCGCTGCTCTCTGTGGCGTTGTCGCTGTCGCTGGTGATGGCGCGCCGGGCGCTGGCGCTCACCCGGCGGAGCGGCAGGAGGACGCTGCTCGAACACCTGGCCGACACCGGTGCGGGGTTCGTCCTGGTGGTGCCGCCCATCGTCATCGGTGCCGGCTGGTTCTTGCTCCTGCGCACCGTCGGCGATGTCTTTGCGATCGCCCCTGTCATCGTCGTTGCGGTCAATGCGGTGATGGCGATGCCGTTCGCCATCCGCGCCATCCGCCCTGCCTATGACGCGGCGAGCGAACGCCACGAACGGCTCTGCGCACAGCTTGGCATCTCGGGCTGGAACCGGTTGCGGCTGGTCGATTGGCCGTCGCTGCGGCGGCCGCTCGCCACCGGCTTCGCGTTCGCCATGGCGCTGTCGCTCGGCGATCTCGGCGTCATTGCGCTGTTCGGCAGCGATTCCGTGCAGACCTTGCCCTATCTGTTGCTGGCGCGCATGGGCAGTTACCGCACCGAGGATGCCGCCGGCCTGGCGCTGCTGCTCGGCCTTGTCTGCCTGGCGCTGGTGTTGGCCGCGGACTGGCTGGGAAGGAGGGAGAAATCATGATGCCGATAAGCCCGGAACGGTCCATTTCGGTGGAAAAAGGCGCGGCCGTGCGGCTCGATAATGTCTCGTTCAGCTATGGTGAAACGCCGCTTATATTCGATGTCGATTTCCCGGTGTCGGAAATCACCGCCATCATGGGGCCGAGCGGTTCGGGAAAGTCGACGCTGCTCAATCTGGTGGCCGGTTTCGAGACGCCGCGGTCGGGCCGCGTGCTGATCGGCGGCGCCGACGTCAGCACTGCGCCGCCATCAGCGCGGCCGGTATCGATGGTGTTCCAGGAAAACAACCTGTTTGCCCATCTGTCGGTCGAGCAGAATGTCGGGCTCGGCCGCTCGCCTTCGCTCAGGCTGAGCGAGGCTGACCGCGCCGCAATCGCCGCAGCGCTGAGGCGCGTCGGTCTTGCCGGCAAGGAAAGCCGGCTGCCGCGCGAACTCTCCGGCGGCGAGCGGCAGCGCGTCGCGCTCGCCCGGGTCCTGGTGCGCGACCGGCCGGTGCTGTTGCTCGACGAGCCGTTCGCTTCGCTCGGACCGGCACTGCGCGATGACATGCTCGATCTGGTAGCCGACGTTCATTCGGAGCAGCGCATGACGGTACTATTCGTCACGCACCAGCCGGACGATGCGCGCCGTATCGGCCAAAACATGGTTTTCCTGGATGGTGGCACGGTTGCCGCGACCGGCACCGCCGCCGATTTTTTCGTCGGGGCTGGACCGGAGGCATTCCGACGCTATATCGGCTCGGGTCCGTTTGCGGCTGGATCACGAGATGTTGCCCGGAAGCGGACATAATTTATGGTCAAACCGGCGGAAGGCGAAGCGGCGCTTGCTTGCCATGGTCGAGGTAGTGTGGCTAGGTCCGCCAGGAGCTGGTCCGGCCTAGAGCGTGATTTGCCGTTGCTGTCTCGTATCCGTCGGACGCACGAAGGACGCCATAGCACTTGACTTTGCGCGTGATGCTTTTCGGAAATCGCGCCCGATTTTCGCGGTCACGTGCCAGGACTTGAAAGGAAGCCGATCTGCCGACCGGCATCGACAATCGGAGGGTGAAACCGCTGGCGCGCTTTCTGGCGCTGGCCGGTCTTGCCGTGGCGCTGGCAAGCTGCCAGATGTTCACGCCTCCCGACGTGCAGGAATCGGGCTTCCAGCCCTCCGACAAGCCGATCACGGTCGACAATGTCGCCGCCAACAGCAAGCTCGCCCAACTGGCGAAGGCGCAGCACCCGCGCATCCTCGCCACCTATGGCGGCGAGTATTCCGACCCCAAGCTCGAGCGCATGGTGGCCAAGGTCGTCGGCAGACTGACCGTGGTGTCGGCCAACCCAACCCAGACCTACCGCATCACCATCCTCAACTCGCCCAACGTCAATGCCTTCGCGCTGCCGGGCGGCTATCTCTACATCACCCGCGGCCTGCTTGCGTTGGCCAACGATTCCGCCGAGCTTGCCGCCGTCATCGCGCATGAGATGGGCCACGTTACCGCCAACCACGGCCTGCAGCGCCAGCAGCTGGAAGCCGAAGAGGGGTTGGCGACCAAGGTCGTTTCGGACGTGCTCGGCGACAACCCGACGGCCAAGGCGGCGCTGATCCGCGGCAAGCTGAGGCTGGCCCAGTTCTCGCGCAATCAGGAGCTGGAGGCGGACGCCATCGGCATCAAGTCGATCGGCGAAGCCGGTTTCGATCCCTACGCCGCCGGCCGCTTCCTGCAGTCGATGTCGGCCTATACCGATTTCCGCTCGATCAGCGGCGCCACCGACGCCAGCCTCGACTTCCTGGCGACGCACCCCAACACGCCGCAGCGAATCGATCTCGCGCAGCGCCACGCCCGCCAGTTCGGCGCGCCCGGTGTCGGGTCGCGCGACCGCGATTCATTTCTTGCCGGCGTAGACGGGCTGCTTTACGGCGACACGCCGGAGGAAGGCTACGTGCGCGGCGAAACCTTCCTGCACCCTGGCCTCGGCGTGTCGTTCTCGGTGCCCAACGGTTTCGTCATCGACAATTCGGCGGCGGCGGTGACGGCGACCGGCCCGGGCGACATGGCGATCCGCTTCGACGGCGTTTCGATCGACAAGAACCGCTCGCTGACCGACTACATCCGCAGCGGTTGGGTTGCCGGCCTCGACGACAGCAGCGTGCGCCAGGAGACGATCAACGGCAACGAAGCGGCAACCGCGCATGCCGGCGCCGATGGCTGGCAATTCGACATTGCGGTGATCCGCGCCGGCGGCCAGGTCTACCGCTTGCTGACTGCTGCACCGTCGGCCAGCACCTCGCTGAGCACGGTGGCGCGCTCGGTCAGCGGCTCGTTCCGCATCCTGAGTGCTGCCGAGAAGGCGGCGTTGAAGCCGCTGCGTATCCGCATCGTCACGGTGCAGCCCGGCCAGACAATGGGCTCCCTGGCCGCGCAGATGGTCGGCGTCGACCGCAAGCTGGATTTGTTCAGGGTGCTCAACGCGCTGTCGCCGGGTGCCGCGGTTTCGGCCGGCGACAAGGTCAAGATCGTCACCGACAAATAGCAGGCGACGCGATTCAGGCTGCGAGAAATTCCGGATTCTGCTTTACCAGCGCCGCCTTGAGCTTTTCCATGGCGCGCGCCTCGATCTGCCGGACACGTTCCTTGGAGATGCCGAGCGTCTCGCCGAGCGCTTCGAGCGTCGCGCCCTCGTCGCTCAGCCGGCGTTCCTCGATAATCCTGAGCTCGCGCGCATTGAGAGCGCCGAGTGCCGTCTTCAGCCACACCGAGCGGCGTTCGACGTCGATCGTATCGCCGACGACCTCATCGGGCAGCGGGTCATCCGAAACCAGGAACTCCATCCGCTCGGTTGCGCCCGCATCGTCGGCTAGCGGTGTGTTGAGCGAGCTGTCCGGCGCCGAAAGGCGGGAATCCATCATCGCCACATCGGCCTCCGATACCCCGAGAGCCGCCGACACTTCGCGGTAGAGCGTGGCATTCGACGTCTGCTCGGCGCCGTTTGCCAGGCGGGCGCGCAGACGCCGCAGGTTGAAGAACAGCGCCTTTTGCGCCGAGCTGGTGCCGCCGCGCACGATCGACCAGTTGCGCAGGATATAGTCCTGCATCGAGGCGCGAATCCACCAAGTCGCGTAGGTCGAGAACCGCACCTCGCGCTCGGGCTCGAAACGGGCCGCGGCCTCCAGCAGCCCGACATGGCCTTCCTGGATCAGGTCGCCCAGCGGAAGGCCGTAGTGGCGAAACCGCGACGCCATGGAAATGACCAGCCGCATATGCGCGACGGTGATGCGGTGCAGCGCGTGCTGGTCATTGTTTTCCTTCCAGCGCAGCGCCAGGAGATGCTCTTCGTCACGTTCCAGATAAGGGGCTTTCATCGCCGCGCGAACCATGGTCCGTCCTGCACTGTCTTCCATCATGCCGCGCTCCTGCTCCAGGCGTTGCGGTGCGATCGAATCGTGAGTTGGCGCCGATGGTTGAAATGGCGGCGCCGCGCCCTACAACAGCGAAGAACGTGCCATGCGGGGGAATGTTCCCCCGGACTGTCATGTCGATTGCGCTGTTCCAGGCGATTCGCCGCCGGCCTTGACTCAGCCGGATGGCGCCGGGAGATGCTGGTTGAGAATTGGATTTCAAGGGCGGGAGATTTTTGAAATTCAGTTTCTTATTCTGGCATCGCGCATCTGTCATTTTCCGGCACTCGCAATGACGCCGGATACGGCCAAGGACGGATCACAGAAAAATGAAATGGCTCAAATCGCTCATCATCGCCGGAACGCTGCAGGTTCTGGCCATCGCCGCCGGTCACGCCGGCGCCAATCTCGACCAGATCAAGCAGTCCGGCGTCTTCAAGGTCGGCACAGAAGGAACCTATGCGCCCTTCACCTATCATGATGCTTCCGGCGCGCTGGTCGGCTTCGACGTCGAGATCGCGCGGGCCATCGCCGAGCGCCTCGGCGTCAAAGCCCAGTTCCTCGAAGGCAAATGGGACGGGCTGATCGCCGGTCTCGATGCCAACCGCTACGATGCCGTCATCAACGAGGTCGGCATCACCGAGGCGCGCAAGGCCAAATATGACTTTTCGGATCCCTACATCGCCTCCAAGGCGGTGCTGATCGTGCGCGGCGACAACACCGATATCAAGAGCTTCGCCGATCTCAAGGGCAAGAAGGCGGCGCAATCGCTGACTTCGAACTTCGGCAAGCTGGCTGAAACCAACGGCGCCGAACTCGTCGGCACCGACGGCTTCGACCAGTCGATCCAGTTGCTTCTTACGGGCCGCGCCGACGCCACCATCAACGACAGCCTGTCCTTCCTCGACTTCAAGAAGCACAAGCCCGACGCCAATGTGAAGATTGCCGCCCAGGAAGAAAACGCCGACTATTCCGGCGTCATCGTGCGCAAGGGCGATCCGGAACTGGTGGCCGCCATCAATAAGGCGCTGGCCGACATCAAGGCCGACGGCACCTACAAGAAAATCGCCGACACCTATTTCGGCCAGGACGTTTCGAAGTAAAACGGCTTTCTCGTGTGGGCCGAACGCCGGCCCGCGTCGTTCATATCGCGGCGAGCTGTCTTTTGACGGCCCGCCGCTTTCGCGTGATATGAGCGACGGCAATCTGGCAAGGAGGAGCCTTCGTGCCGCACTGGCTGCAATTGATGCTGGAATCCCTGCCTACGCTGCTATGGGCTGCACTGATCTTCACCGTGCCGCTGACGCTGCTGTCGTTTGCATTCGGTCTTGTCCTAGGCTTGGTTGTGGCGCTTGTCCGGCTGTTCGGTCCCAAACCGCTGGTCGCCGTGGTCCGCTTCTACGTCTGGATATTCCGCGGCACGCCGCTTCTCGTGCAACTGTTCCTTATCTTCTACGGCCTGCCATCGGTCGGCATCCTGCTCGACGCCTTTCCGGCAGCACTGATCGGCTTCACCTTGAACATCGGTGCTTATTCGTCGGAAATCATCCGCGCCGTCATCGGTTCGGTGCCGAAGGGTCAGTGGGAAGCGGCCTATTCGATCGGCATGACCTGGGCCCAGGCAATGCGGCGCACCATTCTTCCACAGGCGGGGCGCGTCGCCGTGCCGCCGCTGTCCAACACCTTCATCTCGCTGGTCAAGGACACTTCGCTCGCCGCCGCCATCACCGTGCCGGAGATGTTCCAGGCAGCGCAGCGCATCGTCGCCACCACCTATGAGCCGCTGATCCTCTATGTCGAGGCAGCGGCCCTCTATCTGATCATGAGCTCCGTGCTGTCGGCCTTGCAGGCGCGGCTGGAAACGCGGCTCAACCGTTATGGCGGCTTCCTGGAGGCGCGCGCATGATCGGCCTCACCAACATCGAAAAGCGTTTCGGCGACAATTTGGTGCTGAAGGGCGTCACCGTCACGATCGAGGAAGGCAGCGTTACGGCGCTTGTCGGGCCGTCGGGCGGAGGGAAGAGCACGCTTTTGCGCTGCATCAACCTGCTCGAGCTGCCGACTTCAGGCACGGTACGGATCGGCGACGATGCACTCGAATTCCATCCCGGCGGCAGGGTCTCGACCAGGGATATCCAGCGGCTGCGGCTGCAGACCGGCATGGTGTTCCAGAATTTCCAGCTGTTTCCGCATCGTACTGCGATCGAGAACATCATGGAGGGGCTGGTGACGGTGCTGAAATGGCCCAAGGAGAGGGCGCGCGAACGGGCGCTGGCCCTGCTCGAAAAAGTCGGCATGGCGCACAAGGCCGATGCCTGGCCGGCGACCCTGTCGGGCGGCCAGCAGCAGCGCGTGGCGATTGCCCGGGCGCTGGCGCCTTCGCCGAAGGTCCTGCTCTGCGATGAGCCGACCTCGGCACTCGATCCGGAACTGGCGCAGGAGGTGGTTGACGTGCTCGGCAAGCTCGCCAGCGAGGGCACGACCATGGTGATGGCGACGCATGACCTGCGGCTCGCCTCCAAGATCGCGCGGGAAGTGGTGTTCCTCGATGCCGGCAACATCGTCGAACAAGGCCCGGCCGCGGTGCTGTTCAGCAACCCGGAACGCCAGCGGACCAAGCGGTTCATCGCCACGCTGAAGCACGAGGCGGAAAGGGAGGGCGGCGAAGGTTAGATATGCGCGTCGCCGGTCAGCTAAGACAAAAAACCCGGCGCGAGGCCGGGTTTTCCATGTTTCCTGGGCGAAAAGGCTCAGGCAGCTTCTTCCTGCTCGGCTTCCTCGTTGTCGGCCTTGGCGCCGCGCTTCGGGCCCTTGTTGAGGTTCACCTCGATGAGGCGGACCGCTTCGGTCTCCGACATGCGGTTGACGGCCGCGATCTCGCGGGCCATGCGGTCGAGGGCCGCCTCGTAGAGCTGGCGCTCGGAATAGGACTGCTCCGGCTGGTTATCGGCGCGGTAAAGGTCGCGCACCACTTCCGAGATCGAGATCAGATCGCCGGAGTTGATCTTGGCATCATATTCCTGGGCACGGCGTGACCACATGGTGCGCTTGACGCGGGCGCGGCCCTGCACGACCTTCAGCGCGCGCTCGACATAATCCTCTTCCGACAGCTTGCGCATGCCGATCGAGGTCGCCTTGGCGACCGGCACCTTGAGGCGCATCTTGTCCTTCTGGAAGTCGATGACGAACAGCTCCAGCTTGTGGCCCGCGACTTCCTGCTCGTCGATCGAGACGATCTGGCCGACACCATGCGCCGGATAAACGATGTACTCGCCGGTCTTGAAACCGTGGCGCGCTGCGGTGGACTTCTTCTGCGGGGTGATCGTTGCCATTACGCCCTGAACTCCTTGTTGTGGTACCGGCATCGTGCCGGCCCGAACTCGTGCGACCGGGGTGACCGGTCCTCAGCCACACAACGATGAACTCACCGGAAAGGCCAGGACCGGCAAATCGCAACATTGCGACCGCCTGCCCCAGATCGCTCTGGTCCGGATTGAGAAATTCACCTTTCAGTGATTTGGGGCGTTTGCGCCATAAATCGACGTTGTGTCACCGGCATGTTTGGTTGATATAACACAAAAAGTCGGAAGAATCAAGGTTTTGCTGCACGCGCGAAGGCCACGCGCCGTCGCCGCCTGTCAAGGCGGTTAATGTATCACGGCTGTTACGCGGCGTCAGGCCGCCGCAGCCGGCAGGCTCGTCAGTCGCCTTCGCCGGGCTCGGGGGAGAAATATTTCTCGAACTTGCCAGTTTCGCCATCGAAATTCTTAGCGTCGGCCGGCGGCTCCTTCTTGGCGGTGATGTTGGGCCATTTGTCGGCATATTCGGTGTTGATCTGCAGCCATTTGTCGAGGCCCGACTCGGTGTCGGGCTTGATCGCGTCGGCCGGGCATTCCGGTTCGCAGACACCGCAATCGATGCACTCGTCCGGGTGGATGACGAGCATGTTCTCACCTTCGTAGAAGCAGTCGACCGGACAGACCTCGATGCAGTCCATGTATTTGCATTTTATGCAATTGTCGGTCACGACGTAGGTCATTGGTCGGCTCCGGGACGTCCCATTTTGTTGGGCTTTTTTGGTGAGGTAACGCCTTTGTCCGCCGGTGGCAAGGGCGGCCCCTGCCAGCGGTGCCGCGGTTTCCGGAATGGAATTCCGGAAGGCCGGCAAAGCGGGCGTTCGACCTTGCTCAATCGTCGCCGAGCAGGTGGTCGGTCTGGCGGCGTTCCTTCTTCGTCGGGCGACCGCTGCCGGCCTCGCGCAACGGCGGCACCGCATCCGGAAGCGCCTCGCCCTTGGGCGCGGGGGGCGGCGACATGTCCTCGTAGAGCAGGCGGGCCTCTTCGGCCGGGCCACGCCGTACGCCGGTGCCAAGGACTTTCCAGACGAAGATCCGCCGCTCCAGCGTGATGGTCAAAACGTCGCCCGGCCGGACCGTATCGGAGGCCTGCGCTGCTTTGTCGCGATTGATGCGGACGCGTCCGGCGACGACCAGCTTGGCTGCCAGCGTGCGCGATTTTACCGCGCGCGAGAAGAACAGCCACTTGTCGATGCGCTGGCGGGCATCAGTGACCATTGGACGAGCAGCTTACTTCTTCAGCTGGTCGCGCAACGCGGCGAGCTTGGCGAAGGGCGAGTCCGGATCGAAGCGGACCGGGCGTTCCTCACGCGGCTTTGGCTGGAACGCCGGCTTTGCGCCTTGGGCGCCGCCTTTGCCGTCCTGCCGGCCAGCCTTCCAGTCGGGCCGGTTTTCGCGCCGGTCCGGGCGTTCACCTTGCGGCTTGCCGGCGCGCTGATCTGCCGCGTCGCCTTGCGGCCTGGGCTTGAACTTGCTGCGATCGAAGCGTGGCTTGCCGGCGCCGTCGCGCTGGTCGTGGCGCCCCTGACGGGCGGGCCGGTCGCCCGGCGTCGCTTGCCCGCCGGCATCTGTCGGCGCATCGCTGCGGCTGTCCGGCGCAGCTTGACCACTGCGCGCGCGATTGTCCCGATGATTGTCCCGGGGGCGGTTGTCATGCTGGCGATGACGCGGGCGCTGGTCGAAACGACCCTGCCGCCACAACAGGATGGGTTTTGGCTCCTCGGCTTCTGGAGCAGCTTCGCCGGCGATGGCTCCTGCCGTCGCTGCAGGTTCGGCCGGCGATGCTTCCGTAGTGTCGGAAACCGGCGGCTCTGCCGGTGCCGCAGCCTCAGTTTCCGCCCCAAGTTCCGCCCTTGGCTCGGCCGCTGGTTCCGCAGGCGCTTCAGCAGTCGCCTCCGCGGCGGGCCGGGTCTCTTGCGTGACTTCTGCCGCAGCTTCAGGGGCTGGAGCTTCCGCGACAGGCTCTGCCGTCGCTTCGGTCACAGCTTCGGCCGCCGCCTCCGCAACAGGAGCCGCATCCGACACAGGTTCCGAAGCCTCCGCCGGCGGCTCTGCCGCGGCAGATGCTTCCGCCATCCTCGCCTGCTCGACGCGCGCAGTCTCTTCCGCCGCCTGCTTTGCAGCGGCAGCTTCACGCGCGGCATTGTCCTGTGCTTCGATCCGCGCCTTGACCTCGGCCGCCGGTTTGGCATCGGCGCGATAGCCGAGTCCCTTCAGGATTTCTTCCATGTCGTCGGCGGTGGCGCCGAGAATCGACATCATCGGCGGCGTCACCATGAAGGACTGGCCGTCATAGGCGCCGTCGGGGCGAGGGCCGAGGCCCGGCTTCCAGTTGGTCGCCGGCCGGATCAGGTCGGCCAGCCGTTCGAGAATATCGACGCGTACAGCACGCCGGCCAAGATTGCGGTAGCCGGCAAGCTTGTAGAAGGTCTTGTCGAAGGTCGGATCGATGACCACCGAGGTGCGGCCGGAGGCCAGTGCGTGAACGACATCGCCGAAGCCGGGCTTGTCCTTGCCGTCGTTTCTCAGCGCCCACAGCAGCGTTATCAGCCCGGCCGGCGCCGGTTTGATCAGCGCCGGCACGAAGACATGGTAGGCGCCGAAGCGCACTCCGAGACGGCGAAGCGCCGCGCGGCCTTCCTGGTCGAGCGACTTCATCTCGTCGGCGATGTCGCGACGGTTGATGAGGCCGAAATGCTCGACAAGCTGGAAAGCGATGCCGCGGCCGATGCCGGTGATCTGCTCGGCATTCTTGAGATCGACCAGCGGCTTCAGCAGGGATTCGATCTGGAAGTTGACGAAGCGCTCGGCGCGCGCCGCAACCTTGTCGCGGGCCGGGCCGGTGAGTTGCTCGTCGGCCAGCAGAACCAGACGCGGCTTCAAAGCGTCTTCGCCGGCGACCAGCGTGCCGATCGGCGCGCCGATCCAGCGCAGCGTGCCATCCGAACCCAGCGCGATGTCGCCATTGGCCGAGGCGCCGAAGCGCTCGGCCCGCGCCTCGAACTCGGCGGCAAGCGCCTTCTGCGCCGCCGCCCGCACCGCTTTGGCGTCTTCGCCGCCGGCGCTCTGGTCGGCGGTGAAGCGGAAACCTTGCAACTCGCCGACGTGATGGCCTTCGACGAGGACGGTTCCGGTTGGGCTGATTTCGGCTTCAGGCATCGTGTTTTCTCTAAGGCGCCGCATGAGGACGGAAGTCCTGCGGTCTACAAAACGTTTCGTCAACCGCTCATGCAGCGCATCCGACAATCTGTCTTCGATTTCGCGCGTCTTTTCCTGCCAGTGTGCCCGATCGGCCAGCCAGCCGGGCCGGTTGGAAACGAAGGTCCATGTGCGGATCTGGGCAATCCTGTGCGACAGCGTGTCGATGTCGCCTTCGGTTGTGTCGGCACGGCGCACCTGCTCGGCCATGTAGTTCTCGTCGACATGGCCATGCCTGGCAAGGTCCATGTAAATGGAGGCAATCAAGTCGGCGTGCTGGGCCGGCGCGATCTTCCTGTAGTCGGGCAGCGCGCAGGCTTCCCACAGCAGCGCCACGCGCTTGGCATCGGTGGTGAGTGCCCGGACGTCCTCGTCGCGCGACAGATGCTCGAGCGCCTGCGCGTCCACGGCCGGCAGCGCGCGCGTCAGGCCTTCGACCGGAGCGTTGGTCTCAATCGAGCGCTTCAGCGCATCAAGGTTGGCGAAATCGAAATGCGCGGTGCGCCACTGCAGTACTTTCACCGGGTCGAAATCATGCGCCTCGATTTTGTTGACCAGTTCATCATCCAGCGGATCGACCTGGCCGGTGACGCCGAAGGTGCCGTCGCGCAGATGCCGGCCGGCGCGGCCGGCAATCTGGCCGAGCTCGGCCGCCGTCAGGTTGCGGTACTGGTAGCCGTCGAATTTGCGGTTCTGGGCGAAGGCGACGTGGTCGAGGTCGAGGTTGAGGCCCATGCCGATGGCGTCGGTGGCGACGAGGTAGTCGACGTCGCCCGACTGGAACAGCGCCACCTGGGCGTTGCGGGTGCGCGGGCTGAGTGCGCCGAGCACGACGGCGGCACCGCCCTGCTGGCGGCGGATCAGCTCGGCGATGGCATAGACCTCGTCGGCCGAGAAGGCGACGATCGCCGTGCGCCGCGGCAGGCGGGTCAGCTTCTTCGAACCGACATAGGCAAGATGCGAGAGGCGTGGTCGCGTCACCACCGACACGCCCCGCAGCAGGCGCTGCAGAATGCCGTGCATGGTGGCCGCGCCCAGCAGCAGAGTCTCCTGGCGGCCGCGCAGATGCAGGATGCGATCGGTGAAGATGTGGCCGCGTTCGAGATCGCCGGCGAGCTGGACCTCGTCGATGGCAACGAAGGCGGCGTCGGTCTCGCGCGGCATCGCTTCCACGGTGCAGACCGAGTATTTCGCGCCCGCCGGCTGGATCTTTTCCTCGCCGGTGATGAGCGCCACCTTATGGGCGCCGACCTTCTCGCAGACGCGCGTATAGACCTCGCGGGCAAGCAGCCTGAGCGGCAGGCCGATGACGCCGCTTTCATGCGCCACCATGCGTTCGATGGCGAGGTGGGTCTTGCCGGTGTTGGTCGGGCCGAGCACGGCCGTCACGTCTCGACCCGACAGGATCAGCGGTTCAGTGTGTTTCGGATGGATGTTCATCGGCCTGGAAATAAGGCTCTCTGCCTCGCATTGTCGGGAGCGCGCCCATATTGGCCGCGTATGACAGGCGACACATAGGGATTTCGGGCGCGAAGCGAAAGCGGAATATGCCGAGGGCAGGCCGATAGGTTGGTTCGAAGCCAGAAAATCTGTTCCCGATTAACAGTTGGAACGAGTCTGGAACGAATCAGCGACGAATCACTGACTCGCGCTGATTCAGGGTTTGTTCACGGCTACATCTGGGTTTTCTGTCGGCGTACCTCACCACATGCTGAATCACGGAAACTGGCCCGATTTATGCAGGCGGCATCCAAGCGAGCACTGCGGTTAACCTTTGCCGGCGAATGGTCGTGGCCGGCCAATCTGCTTCGCACAACGTTATGAAATTATTGATCTTTCCTAACGCGCTTTAATCATTTCGAGGGTGTTTTCAGCTCTCGCCGTTAACGTTCCGCTCAAAGCCGGAACGAATCGGCGACGAATCAGAGATAGCCGAAGTTTCTTGGTTTGTTCACCGCAACATGTTGTGTTGTGGACAGCTTTTCCACCGAGAATCCACAGGCTGCCGGGCGGCTTTTGCACAAGCTGCGAGTTTGCCGTTAACCTTTGCGTGCCGGATTGGGGCAGCGTGCTGCATCGAGATCTTGCAACGGGAAGACCGCTATAGAAACGGGCCGTTTTGCAGGCCCGTTCGTCCAAGCGCGGATCTGTCTCAACGTAAAGACAAACGATCAGGCGACGTACTGGCCGCCATTGGCTGATATGGTCGAGCCGGTGATGAAACCGGCATCGTCGGAAGCGAGGAAGACGACGCAGCGCGCGATCTCCTCCGGCTCGCCGAGACGACCGACCGGGATGTGCGGGATGACGCGCTCGTTGAGGACCTTCTCGTCCATTGCCTTGACCATCTCGGTGGCGATGTAGCCGGGGCAAATGACGTTGACGGTGATGCCGGCGCGCGCGCCTTCCTGGGCCAGTGCCTTGGTGAAGCCGATATCGCCGGCCTTCGAGGCCGAATAATTGACCTGGCCGACCTGGCCTTTCTGGCCGTTGATCGAGGAGATGGTGATGATGCGACCGAACTTGCGGTCGCGCATGCCGCCCCACAATGGATGCGTCATGTTGAAGACGCCGGAAAGGTTGGTGTCGAGGACCTCTTTCCATTGCTCGCGGGTCATCTTGTGGAACATCGCGTCGCGAGTGATGCCGGCATTGTTGACCAGCACCGAGACGGGACCGAGATCGGCTTCGATCTGTTTGATGCCGGCGGCGCAGGCCTCGTAGTCGGCGACCGACCATTTATAGACCGGGATGCCGGTCGCGGCCTTGAACTTTGCCGCCGCTTCTTCATTGCCGGCGTAGTTTGCGGCGACCGAATAGCCGGCGCTTTTCAAGGCGACCGATATCGCCGCGCCGATGCCGCGCGACCCGCCTGTGACGATTGCAACCTTTGTCATATGTCCTCCCGGGAAATGCAGATGACTGAGCGTTGAAGCGGTGGGGTTTGCCCCCTATTCCCTACTCGCTTTGCGCCAGCATCCTATTCGTATCGCTTATCTCATCACAATGCTTCCACGCACATGGCAACACCCATGCCGCCGCCGATGCACAGCGTGGCAAGGCCTTTCTTGGCACTTCTGCGGCGCATCTCGTAGACCAGCGTGTTGAAGATGCGGGCGCCCGAGGCGCCGACCGGATGGCCGATGGCGATGGCGCCGCCATTGACGTTGACGATGGCCGGATCCCAGCCCATGTCCTTGTTGACGGCGCAGGCCTGCGCGGCAAAGGCCTCGTTGGCTTCGACCAGATCGAGGTCGCCAACCGACCAGCCGGCCTTGGCCAGCGCCTTGCGCGAGGAGGGGATCGGTCCCGTCCCCATGATCTGCGGGTCGACACCGGCGGTCGCCCAGGAAACGATACGCACCAGCGGTGTGATGCCGCGCCTTGCGGCTTCCGCTTCGGTCATCAGCACCACGGCGGCGGCGCCGTCGTTGATGCCGGAAGCATTGGCAGCCGTCACCGTGCCTTCCTTGTCGAAGGCGGGCTTGAGCTTGGTCATGGCATCGATTGTCGCGCCGTGGCGGATGTATTCATCCTGGTCGACTACGGTGTCGCCCTTCCTGCCCTTGACTGTAAAGGCAACGATCTCGTCCTTGAATTTCCCGGCTTTCTGCGCGGCCTCGGCCTTGTTCTGGGAAGCCAGTGCGAACTGGTCCTGGTCGTCGCGGGTGATCTGAAACTGGCGGGCGACGTTCTCAGCGGTGTTGCCCATATGATAGCCGTAGAAGGCATCGGTCAGGCCGTCCTTGATCATGGTGTCGATCAGCTTGAAGTCGCCCATCTTGACGCCACCGCGCAGATGTTGCGCATGCGGAGCCATCGACATCGATTCCTGGCCGCCGGCAACGATGATTTTTGCATCGCCCTGGGCGATCTGCTGCATGCCGAGCGCGATAGCGCGCAAGCCCGAGCCGCAGAGCTGGTTCAGGCCCCAGGAGGTCGCCTCCTGCGGTACGCCGGCAGCCATTGCCGCCTGCCGCGCCGGGTTCTGCCCTTGAGCCGCGGTCAGAATCTGGCCGAGAATGACCTCGTCCACCTCCTTGCCGTCGACGCCGGCACGGACCAGCGCTTCCCTGACGGCGACGGCACCCAATTCATGGGCTGGGGTGTTGGCGAAGGCGCCGTTGAAGGAGCCGACGGGCGTGCGCGCTGCACTGGCGACAACGATGGCGTTGGAAGCGGACATGTTCTTCTCCAGGCTTTCGGGGAATGATTTCGGGTGCCGTCGGGGACTTTTCTTGCCCTTTCCACAACCCGAGTCAAACCCGAAATGGGCATGGCGTCCCACTCCCGCAAGTATGCCGCCCGTCGCTGCAACGGCGGCCCGTCCGTGCTGCGCAGCATAAAATGTTCCCGCACTGCACAAACTGCTTGGATTCATGACGCTTTTGCGCATATCCTTTAAAAAGGCGCAATCGTTACCGGCGGCTTACTTAAGCTGCCCGGTGTCCGGGGAGGATGCAGATGGCCGCAAAAGACGAACCTATTGTTATCAAGAAATATGCCAATCGCCGTCTCTACAATACGGGCACCAGCACCTATGTGACGCTCGAGGATCTCGCTGAAATGGTCAAAAGAGGCGAGGACTTTACTGTCCAGGACGCCAAGACCGGTGACGACATCACGCATCCGGTACTGACCCAGATCATCTTCGAGCTGGAGAACAAGGACGGGCAGAACATGCTGCCGATCCCGTTCCTGCGTCAGCTCATCGCCTATTACGGCGACCAGATGCAGATGATCGTGCCGAGCTTTCTCGAACAGTCGATGCTGGCCTTCTCGAAGGAGCAGGAGCGCTTTCGCGAGCAGATGAAAGATGCGCTCGGCAAGTCGCCGATGGACATGATGAAGATCGCTACGCCGATCAAGGTGCTGGAGGAGCAGACGCGGCGCAACATGGAAATGTTCCAGAACGCCATGCGGCTGTTCACGCCGTTCCCGCCCGCGGGCTCGGCGCCGGCAGCAGCGCCGGCCGAACCGGCCAGGAAGGAAACGCCGGAAAAACCCGACGACCTTCAGGAGCTGAAGGAGCAGATCGCCGCGATGCAGCGCAAGCTCGACACGATGTCCTGACTGCCGGCTGGCGAAGTGCAGCGTCGGACCTTCCTTCAGGTGCTGCTGAGACTTCGCAAGCAGCGCGGCTAGACTAGAGCTGCTCCGGCAGCGGTCCCTGGTAGCGGGCGCGTGGCCGGATCAGGCCGTTGCTCGTCACCTGCTCCACGGCATGCGCGGCCCAGCCGACGCTGCGGCCGAGCGCGAACAGGCGGAACGGCGTATCGGACGGCAAACGGAGACCGCGCGTCAGCGCGGCCAAAGCGAAATCGACGTTCGGGCGCATGCCCGTTGCCGCAAAGGCCGCATCGCAAAGCCGTAACAGCCCATCATCGACATCTATCGCGGCCAGCAACGGTTCCGCACGCGGATCGCCGTCGGGATAAAGCGGATGGCCAAATCCGGGCAGCGGCCTGTCGTGACCGAGCCAGCGTCCGACAGCCGCGTCCGGCCCCAATCTCTGCGCATCTTCCGCCAGCATCATGACCGCCTCCGCGGCGCCGCCATGACGCGGCCCGGAGAGCGTGGCGAGGCCGGCAAGCAGGCAGGCCGAAACAGGTGCGCCGGTGGACGCGGCGACCCGTGCGGCGAAGGTCGATGCGTTCAATTCGTGATCGGCCAACAGTACCAGTGAGCGGCGGATCAAGTCTGCGCCGGCCGCATCGAGCGACCATCCCCGCGCCAGCCTTTCGTGCACGGCACCAGTTCCGGGAATCGCGCCGAGCGCCTGGGCCAAAGCGGCGATGGCGCCGGCCGCATCGTGGTTGAGCGAAGCCGATCTTCGGCCGAGCGAAGGCCGGCCGTTGGCCGCCAACGCGGCCAATTCCGCGAAGGCAGCCGGCCGGCCAGTTGCGCCGTTGCCATGGCGGCTCGCCGAGACGAACGACACCGGTGCGTCAGATGCCCAAAGCAGGTTTGCCGTCTGCTCCAGCGTGGCAGCCTCGCAGAGAGCAACCGCATCCTGGCCGCGATAGACAAGGCGGCCATGCAAAACGGTCGAGATCGTGGTGGCGATCGCCGGCTCACCCCAGGCAATTGCACTTTCGGCGATTGCCTGCGGATTTCGGCCACGAGCCCGGCGACTCGCCAGCGCCGCGATGTCGTCGGCGCGATACTGGCTGCGGCGTGGATCCGCCCGGTCCGGCCGCACGCCGATGCGCCCGCGGCTGACATAGGCATAGAGGGTCTGGGCTCGCACCTTGAGACGCTTCAGGGCTTCGTCCCGCGTCAGCCACTCCGTCATGTCAGCCTTGTCATGTTGATTCCATTGATCAAGATTGATGGTCCAGTCACCAACCCTTATCTACCACCCGGAAAGGGTCAAGGAGAAAACCGATGGCGAATGGGCTCGATGATGTTGTGGCGGCGGAAACGGTGCTCTCCGATGTCGACGGTCTTGGTGGCCGCCTGACCATCCGGGGCCATTCGTTGCCCGAACTGGCAGGTCGCTGGAAATACGCCGAGGTGGTTCATCTGCTGTTCGACGGCTTTTTCGACGATCTTCCCGACGGCAGGGAGCTGGCGAACGCGATCGGTCGGGCGCGCAGCGAAGTGTTCGAGCAGATCAAACCCTTGCTGCCGTTTCTCACATCCGTCGATATCTACAGCGCGATGCGCGCCGGTATTGCCCTGCTGCCGGATGGTGACAAATTGTCGGACGCGCTGCGGCTGGTTGCGGCACCTGCCGTGCTGACGCCGGCCTTGCTGCGCTTGCAGCGCGGCGAACGCCCGATTGCGCCCGATAGCAAGGCCGATCATGCCGCCGACATGCTGCGGATGCTGACCGGCATTGCGGCCTCGCCTAAATTGGCGAAGGCGCTCGATGCCTATTTCGTGACGGTTTGCGACCATGGCCTCAACGCATCGACCTTCGCCGCGCGCGTGGTCTCTTCAACGCAGGCCGGGCTTACTTCGGCGGTGCTGGCCGGGCTCGGAGCGCTCAAGGGGCCGCTGCATGGCGGCGCGCCAGGTCCGGTGATCGAGATGCTGGATGCGATCGAGGCGCATGGCGACGCCGCCGGCTGGCTGCGTAGCCAGATCGCGCGTGGCCGCCGCATCATGGGCTTCGGGCATCGCATCTATCGCGTGCGCGATCCGCGTGCCGACGTGCTGAAAGCGGTGGTGCGCCAGCTCGGCGCCAGGGGCGAAAGCGGCCACCGGCTGGCCTTTGCCGAAAGCGTGGAGCAGGCGGCGCTCGAAGTGCTCCGCATCGCCAAGCCGTCGCGCTCGCTCCAGACCAATGTCGAGTTCTTCACAGCGCTCCTGCTGGAAGCGGCGGGCTTTCCGAAAGAGGCGTTCACCAACGTCTTTGCTGCCGGGCGCGTCGCCGGCTGGATTGCCCATGCGCGCGAGCAGCAGACGAGCGGACGGCTGATCCGGCCGCAGTCGCGCTATATCGGGCCGGTGCCGGACCTCGTCGCCTGAGGATTTTTCCCTCGCATACTTGCGAAAACCGGTCGCAACAGCCGGTGCCGAACACCTCTCTCGTCGGGACGAGAGAGGTCTACATGACAAAAATTTCATGTCATTGCTCCACACATCCGCTGTTCTTGGGTGACAGAGAGCCTATATGTTGCAGTGCAGCATGGTTCACGGGAGCCCGCCTCGAAAGGAATAAAGCCGCCTTGACCGCCAGAAAAACCGCCATCGTCACCGGTTCCACCTCGGGCATCGGCCTGGCCATTGCCCACGCGCTCGCGGCCGAAGGCTGCAACGTCGTCGTCAATTCCTTTTCCGACACCGCCGACGATCACGCCATCGCCGACGCGATCGCGAAGCACCACGTGGTGAAGACCGTCTACGTCAAGGCCGACATGTCGAAGCCGGCCGAGTGCCGGGCTTTGGTGGCGAAGGCAGCCGAGGCATTCGGCTCGGTCGACATCCTGGTCAACAACGCCGGCATCCAGCATGTCGCGCCGGTCGAAAGCTTCCCGATCGAGAAATGGGATGCGATCATCGCCATCAACCTGTCATCGGCCTTCCACACCATCGCAGCCGCCATCCCGTTGATGAAACAGGCCGGTGGCGGCCGGATCGTCAACGTCGCCTCGGCCCACGGCCTTGTCGCTTCGCCGTTCAAGTCGGCCTATGTCTCGGCCAAGCATGGCATTATGGGCTTGACCAAGACTGTCGCCCTGGAGCTGGCGCGCGACAAGATCACCTGTAATGCCATTTGTCCGGGCTATGTGCTGACGCCGCTGGTCGAGGCGCAGATCCCCGACCAGATGAAGGCCAACAAGATGGACCGCGAGACGGTGGTCCGTGAGGTCATGCTCGACAGGCAGCCTACCAAGGAGTTCGTCACCGTCGAGCAGGTTGCGGCGGCCGCGGTGTTCCTATGCTCGGATGCGGCGGCGCAGATCAACGGCACGCACATCTCTGTCGACGGCGGCTGGACCGCTTAGTGAGGCTTCCAGCGGTCAAGGGCCACGCCATGCCGAAAAACGGCAAGGCGGAAGAGCCAAAGAAGATCAATGTCGCGCTGCAAGGCGGCGGCTCGCACGGGGCGTTTTCCTGGGGCGTGCTCGATCGGCTGCTCGAGGACGGGCGCCTCGACATAACGGCGGTTTCGGGCACCAGCGCCGGCGCCATGAATGCCGTGGCGCTGGCCGACGGCTTTGTCCGCGGCGGTGTCGAGGGCGCGCGGCGGAAGCTCGACGATTTCTGGCGTGCGGTGGCGGCAAAGGGCCGCTTCAGCCCGGTACAGCGCATGCCCTGGGACGTCGCCTGGGGCAATTGGTCGATCGAGAACACGCCCGGCTATTTCCTGTTCGATACGATGTCTCGGGTATTTTCGCCCTATGTCGCCAATCCGCTCGCCATCAATCCGCTGCGCGACGTGGTCGAACGTGAGATCGATTTCGACAATGTGCGCGCCTGCAAGTCGATGGAACTGTTCATTTCCGCTACCAATGTCGAGACCGGCCAGTTGCGGGTCTTCTCGGACGGCGAGATCGACCTCGACACAGTGATGGCGTCGGCCTGCTTGCCGCAATTGTTCCGTGCCGTCGAGATCAAGGGCGTGCCCTATTGGGATGGCGGTTATGGCGGCAACCCGGCACTGTTCCCGTTCTTCAAGACGGCGGCCACCGAGGACGTGCTTTTGGTGCAGATCAATCCGGTGGTCCGCGAGGGAACGCCGAAGAGCGCCAATGAGATCCAGAACCGCATCGACGAGATCACCTTCAACGCCGGGCTGTTGCGCGAATTCCGCTCGATCGCCTTCGTCAAGGAACTGATCGCCGCCGGCCGATTGCCGCACGGCGAATATCGCGACATCCGCATGCACCGCATCGATGCCGACGAAGCGTTCAAGGATCTGTCGGCATCGTCCAAGGTCAATGCCGAATGGGCGTTCCTTGCCTATCTGCGCGACCTCGGCCGCACCGCAGCCAGTGATTGGCTGGAAGAAAATTATGACGCCGTCGGCAAGCGGCCGACGATCGATCTGTCCGGCGAACTCGACGACGGCTTGAAGCCTTTGCGCGGGCCGGCGCCGGGTCGGCGGGTCAAGGAGTTTCTTGCGGCGCGCAAGCAGCCCTAGGCCGCCCGCCGTCCGGCCTAGCTGCTTCGCAAAGCAGATGGCATTCGCAATCTGTCCAATCATCCTGACACTTGCTGCCATGCCGCTGTTTTGGCAATCAACAGCCGATGCTGCGGCCGCATCTTTGCGGACAAAGCAACAATCCATCAACTTTTCTGACTATATTGCGATGCAACTTTGAGGTAGAAGCGCGCTTCGCCGATCACGGCAATTTGAATACGGCCTCGCGCGCACCCATATCGGCGACGCGCCCCAAGTAGAAGATGCGGCCTGGCCGAACCCCGCGCACTGGAAAAAATGACGATGCCGAAATTCAGGTTTCACAAGCTTGCAGCCATTGTTGTGCTCATCGGGTTCGCCGGCTGGATGGCGACAGGCGAGTTCTCGTCCGTCGGCAGCGCGTCCGCCGACAACAAGCCCAAGGCAGGAGAGGTCGAGCAGCCCAAGGCAGCCGACGCAGGCAAGCCCCAAACTGGTAAACAGGGGGCTGCCAAGCCGGGGACCGCCGAGGCGGAACAGCCCAAGGCGCCGTTGCGCACGGTCGCGGTCATAGCCCCGCCGCGGCGCACCTATGCACGCGCTATCCGCATTTCCGGACTGACCGAAGCCGACAAGCGCGCCGTCCTGGCGACACGCGTCGCCGGCGTCATCGACAAGCTGCCGGTCAAGCAGGGCCAGCACGTCAAGACCGGCGACCTGATCCTGATGCTTGCCGCCGAGGAAAAAATCTCGGCGGTCGACAATGCCAAGCAGCTTGTCGTGCAACGTGAGGCAGAGCTGGCTGCGGCCCTGGGGCTGATGAAAACCGGCAATCTGCCCAAGTTGCAGCTCGACACAGCCCGCTCCAACCTGACGCTGGCCAAGTCGCTACTGGACGCAGCGCAAGCCGAACTCGACCGCAACGAGGTGAAGGCGCCCTTCGACGGCGTTATCGACCGGGTACCGGTGGAGCTTGGCAGTTCCGTGATGCAGGGCGGCGAGGTGGCGACCATTCTGAAGCTCGATCCGGTGATCGCCCGCGGCGAAGTCAGCGAACGCGATCTCGGCTATCTGAAGATCGGCGACAAGGCCGATGTGCGTCTGGTCAGCGGCCAGAATGTCGAGGGCACGGTGCGCTACATCAGCCGCGATGCATCTTCGGCAACCCGTACCTTCCGCGTCGAAGTCGCCATCCCCAACGCCGATGGTTCCGTACCGGCCGGCATGACGGCAGAAATTGCGCTCAGCGCCCAGCCGACCGACGCCGTCATGCTGCCGCGCTCGGTGGTGACGCTCGGCGACAAGGGCGATCTCGGCATTCGCGCCGTCGACAAGGACGACAAGGTCGTGTTCTTCCCGATCGACCTGGTCGACGACACGCCGACCGGCCTGGTGCTCGGCGGCATTCCGGCCGACGCCCGCATCATCGTCGCCGGCCAGGAACTGGTGAAGGAAGGCGAAGTGGTCAAGCCGGTCGAAGCCGACCAGGCGACCATCCAAAAGCTGTTGGGCGAAGCGACGACCGGGACGCAGTAATCATGGACATCGTCAAACTTGCAATCAGCAATGCCCGGCTGACCATTTCGGTCCTGGTCTTTCTCATCCTTGCTGGTGCGGTCGCTTACCAGTCGACGCCGAAGGAAGCGGAACCCGACGTTCCGATTCCGATGATGTATGTCAGTCTGATCTACCAGGGCATCTCGCCGGAAGACTCCGAGCGCCTCCTGCTGCGGCCGATGGAAGCCAAGCTGAAGAGCCTGAAAGGCCTCAAGGAGATGCGCTCGGCCGCCTTCCAGGGCGGCGGTTATGTGCTCGTTGAATTCCAGCCACAGACGGATCTCGCCACGGCGCTGCAGGACACGCGCAGCAAGGTGCAGGACGGCAAGGCCGACCTGCCGCAAGCGGCTGAGGAGCCCGTGGTCTCCGAGGTCAACATCTCCGAGTTCCCCGTCCTGGTCGTGACGCTGTCGGGCGAGGTGCCTGAGCGTGTGCTGACGGCGGCGGCGCGCGAGCTGCGCGACCGCATCGAGGAAGTGCCTGGCGTGCTCGAGGGCTCGCTGCAGGGTGCGCGCGACGACCTCGTCGAAGTGGTCATCGATCCGATGAAGCTGTCTTCCTACGGGCTGCAGCTCGACCAGTTGATCGGTGCGGTCGGCGCTTCCAACAGTCTTGTCGCCGCCGGCAACATCGAAGGATCCGAGGGCAAATACGCGGTCAAGGTGCCCTCGCTTATCGAGACACCAGAGGATGTGGCGGCGCTTCCGGTCGTCGCCGGCCCCAATGCGGTGGTGCAGGCCAAGGACATTGCCACCATCCGCTCCACATTCAAGGACGCCGAGACGGTCACCCGCCTCGACGGCAAGCCGGCGATCGCCATCGAGGTGAAGAAGCGCATCGGCTCCAACCTGATCGATACGATTGGCAAGGTCAGGGAGGTGTCCGACGCCTTCATCAAGACGATGCCGGAGGGCATGCACGTCACCTACACGCAAGACAAGTCGGTCTTCGTGAACCAGTTGCTCGGCGACCTGCAGAACCACGTGATGATCGCCGTCATCCTGGTGTTCATCGTCATTCTCTACGCGCTGTCTGGCCGTGCCTCGCTGCTGATCGGATTGGCCATCCCATCATCCTTCCTGATCGGCATCCTGTTGCTGGCAATGATGGGCTACACGATCAACATGATCGTGCTGTTCAGCCTCATCCTGGCGGTCGGCATGCTGGTCGACGACGCCATCATCGTCACCGAATTCGCCGAGCGACGCATGAGCGAGGGCATGCCGAAGGAGCAAGCGTTCGCGCTTGCCGCCAAGCGCATGGCCGGCCCGGTCATCGCGGCGACGATGACGCGCATTGCCGCCTTCTCGCCGCTGTTGTTCTGGCCGGGCATTATCGGCGACTTCATGAAGTACATGCCGATCACGCTGATCGTGACGCTCTCGGCCTCGATGCTCTATGCGCTGGTCTTCGCGCCGACGCTGGGCGCGATATTTGCCAAGGCGCCGGCCCATCACCCCGACGACAATCGCGACGGCTGGTACATGGCCGTGGTCAAGCAGGCGGTGCATTATCCCATCACCGTGCTTGTCCTCACTGTGGCGCTGTTGTTCGGCGTCGGCTACGCCTATTCGAAATTCGGCGCCGGCGTCGAATTCTTCCCGAATGTCGAGCCTGACTACGGCCTGCTCTACGTCCACGCCCGCGGCAATCTTTCGCTTGCCGAAATGGACTCGGCCACCAAGACCGCGGAAAATCGCCTGCTCGGTTGGCCGGGCGTGAAGTCTGTCTATACCCGCGTCGGCAAGACGCAGGGCGGCGGCCAGGATGTTCCGGAAGACGTGGTTGGCGTGATCCAGTACGAATTCGTCGACTGGCGCGAGCGTAAATCGGCGAACTCAATCCTGGACGAACTGCGCGGCGTTATGGCCGGCATTCCCGGTGTTGACGTCGAGGTTCGCGTGCCGGAAGCCGGCCCGCCTACCGGCAAGCCGATCCAGATCAGGCTTTCGGCCGTCGATCCGAAGGGCCTTGACGACAAGGCCCGCGCCGTCGCCGCGCGCATAGCCAAGGTGCCCGGCGTCATCGATATTTCCGACGGCCTGGCGCCGCCCGGCGTCGACTGGGCGCTCGAGGTCGATCGCGCCAAGGCGGCGCAGTACGGCATCAGCCCAACCGCGGTCGGGACGGTCGTGCAATTGGTGACCAACGGGCTGAAGCTCAGCGAGTACCGGCCCGCCGGCGCCGACGATGCAGTCGACATCAGGCTGCGCCTGCCCGAGGATCGGCGCACGCTGTCGACGCTCGACGAACTCAGGGTGCAGACCGCGCAAGGCTCGGTGCCGATCTCGAACTTCGTCGTGCGCAAGCCGGAGCCGACGGTCGGTATCCTCAACCGCATCGACGGTGCGCGAACGGTCGTCGTCCAGGCCAACGTCGCCGCCGGCGCCCAGGTGGCTGCCGTCCAGCAGGAGGTCACCAAAGCTGTCGCCGACATGAACCTCGGCAGCGGCATTCGCTGGAAGCTTGCCGGTTCGAATGAGGACAGCGCGGAGGCTGGTGCCTTCCTCAGCAAAGCCTTCGGTGCGGCGATCTTCCTGATCTTCATCGTGCTTCTGGCGCAGTTCAACAAGTTCACCAGCGTCTGGCTGGTGCTGTCCTGCGTGGTCATGGCGACGATCGGCGTGTTCCTCGGGCTGCTGCTGACGGGAGAGGCATTCGGCATCGTCATGTCGGGCATCGGTGTCATCGCGCTGGCCGGGGTGGTGGTGAACAACAACATCGTGCTGATCGACACCTATGACCGGTTGCGCGAAGAGGGCTGGGACAAATACGAGGCCGTTCTGCAGACCTGCCGCGAGCGTGCCCGCCCGGTGGTGCTGACGGCGGTGTCGGCGATCCTCGGCGTGCTGCCGATCGCCTTCGGCCTCGGCCTCGAAATCTTTCATCACGAGACGACGATCAACGCGCCGTCGACGCAATGGTGGATTTCGCTGTCCTCGGCGATCGTCTTCGGGCTGTCCTTCGCCACCGTGCTGACGCTGGTGGTGACGCCGTCGATGCTGATGGTGTTCACTCGCGCCAAGGTCAAACCCGGTGCGCGTCGGGGCTGGTTCAGCCGCCTGTTCGGGCGTCGCAAGGCCGAAACCCCGTCGAAAGGCCTGGACGCCGATCTGGGCGCCGAACCGGCGATCGCCTTCCCGAAGGCCGCCGAATAGAGTCCGGATCGCGGTCCTGATCAAGCAAGGCCGCCCGGGAACAATGGGCGGCCTTCTGCATTGTTCCGTCATTGCAACCTCAAAGCGAGGATTTTCTGATGACGATCAGCACCATTCTCATCATTATCCTTATTCTTATTCTGATCGGCGCGGTTCGGGCGTGGCCGCATTCGCGGTCCTGGGGTTACGGACCATCAGGCATCGTCGGCGTCATCCTGATCGTTGTCCTGGTGCTGCTGTTGATGGGCCGGATCTGAGCGCAACCTTCCTCCCCGACCAGCGGCGGATGACCGTGAGGCCATCCGCCTTTTTTTGGTTTGTTGTCAGGCAACTTTTTGCGTCGTTTTGATCGTGGCGATGCCGATATCCTCGAGCGCTTTCGACACTGCATTTTCCAGCGGCGTGTGCGGGATCGTACCGATAACGCTTTCCAGCCTGCCTGAAACCAGCCGGTGCGGCTCGAAGCGGAGATAGGACATCGAAACGATCTCGCGCCACATCGCCACGAACGGGCCGCCGGCACGCAGCACCCACCACGGCATCGACGTCAGTTTCAGCGAGCGCCCGAGCGCCTTCTCCGCGGCCGCCTTGATCTGCAGGTCGGTCACCGCATGGCCGGGAAAGTTCAGCGCCTCGTAGAAGCCGAGTTTGTCGAGATTGTCAGCCAGCCCGACGAAGGCCTTGGCCAGGTCGGGCAGATAGGCCCATTCATGCACGAGATCGACCGGCCCTGGGGCGGTATAGACGCCCTTGGTCATCTTGGCGGCAACAACCAGATCGAACCACGATCCGCTGCCGGTGCCGCCGAAGAAATCACCAGCGCGCAGCAGGATCGTGCGCACCAGACCTGCATCAGCCTCGCGGCGAAACAGATCTTCCATGGCGACGCGGATACGGCCCTTTTCCGTCGTCGGGCGAAACGGCGTGTCTTCGGCGATCACCGCCGGCATCTGCGAGCCGTAATAGTAGACGGTGCCCGGGAAGAGATGCAGCGCGCCGTTCGCCCGGCAGGCAGCCATCACATTCTCGGCCATCGGCAGGCATTTGCTCCAGTCGGTGTAGAGCGGGTTGAGGCCGTTGAAAATGATATCGACGCCTTCGGTCGCGCGGATCAGCGCAGCACGGTCGAGCGCGTCGCCGGCGATCGCCGTGGCGCCTTTGAGCTCGGCCGGCACCTTGCCGCTGCGGGTGATGGCACGGACATCGTAGCCGGCATCGATGAAGGCCTTGGCCACCGTGCGGCCGAGGCGGCCATTGGCGGCGGATTTCCTCTACGAAGAGTTCAAGCGCTATTCAGCCGGTGCAGGCTCGGCAGCGAATTCGGCACGGTGAGCGAGGCCGGCCATCACCAGCACGACGACCAGCAGCCCGGACAGAGCGACGAAGATCGGGCCGAAGCTCGAGTGCTCGGCGATGAAGCCGATCGCCGACGGCGCCACCAGAATGCCTGAGTAACCCATTGTGGTGACGACGCTCATGCCGGTGCCGGACGCCATGCCCTCCTGGTTGCCGCCGGCCGAAAAGATGATCGGCACCATGTTGGCAATGCCGAGGCCGCAAAAGGCAAAGGCGGCAATGGCCAGCCAAGGCGAGGGAGCCAGCCCGGCCACCAGCATGCCGGCAGCAGCGGCAAGGGCCGAGGCGCGCAACGTCGTAACGGCACCGAAACGGTTGCGGACGCCATCGCCGAGGAAGCGCATGACGGCCATGACACCGGAAAAGGCGGCATAGGCCAGGCCTGCGACGGCAAGATCGGCGCCGAGTTCCTGCCGGAGATACAGCGCTGCCCAGTCGAGTACCGCGCCTTCGGAGATCATCGTCAGCAGCGCCATAAGTCCGACCAGATAGACCAGCGGGTTTGCCGGCGGCGCGAATTTGTGGTGCTCGGCGACCGGGTGCTTGTCCTCGGCGATCAGGTAGCGGATCGCAACGGCGATTACGGCAAAGGCAAGAGCCGTCACCACTGTCGCATGGGCGAGGTGACCGTAGTTCTGGATGGCGAAACCGCCCAAAGCGCCGCCAGCGAAACCGCCAAGGCTCCAGAAGCCGTGCGAGGACGACATGATGGCACGGGACAGCCGCCGTTCGACTGCCACTGCATTGGCATTCATGGCGACGTCCATGCCGCCGATCGAACCGCCGAAGATGAACATGGCGATGGCTGCAAGGGGCACGTTGGGGGCCAGAGCCACAACCAAAAGGCCGAAGCTGCCGGCAAGTCCGAACCAGCGCAGCACCGTGCGCGAGCCATGCTTCGAGATCAGATGGCCGCACCAGGTCATGGCAGTGACGGCGCCGGCACCGAACAACAGAATCAGCAAGCCGAGCGTGAACCTCGAAATGTCGAGTCGCGTCAGGAACACCGGGATCTGCGGCGCCCAACTGCCGGTCAAGAAGCCGTTGGCAAGGAAGATGCCGGCCACTGCCCAGCGTCCACGAATCGCGATCTGCGTGATTTTCTGCGCGTCCATTGGGTAGAATCCGGTCCGGAAATGGCGTTGCGCGGCAAATTAGATCGATTCAATTCACAGTCAAGCGCTCTTCGCCGAAAGTGCTTGGACCAGACGCTACGTCCTCTCGCGTCGGCCAACCATCTCGGCGGTCCACTCCGAAATCCCTACGGCTCGAGATAAGACGCGCCATCCTTGTGCACAAACCGGCCGTCAGCGTTGGTGCTCATCATGTCGATGTCGGAGCAGGTGGCGACGTCGTCGGGCCAGCGCGAACCGACTTCGAGATAGATCGCCATCCCGCCCGATTTATTGATCATGTGATGGCCGTTGCCTGATCCTTTCGGAAAGGCCGCGCAATCACCGGCGCGCAGCACCGTCTCGCCGGCATCTTCGACGAGCGTCAGCTCGCCTTCAAGCACGTAGACGAATTCGTCTTCGTGCGAATGCCAGTGGCGCTGGCTCGACCAGTTGCCCGGCGGCAGGCGCATGAGATTGATGCCGAAGTCGGTGAGCCCGCCTGCGTTGCCTAGCCGCTGGCGCACGCGTTCGGCACAGGGTGCATCGAACGGCGGTGGATAGGATGAGCCCTTGCGTCCGGGCACGTCGGCAACGTCAATCTTAGGCACGGCGTCCTCCCTAGTGATCCCTAGGGCGCCTTGCCTCGAACTCGGCCTTCTTGGCGTCGGAGGCTTCGACCTGGTTCAGTGCCTGCCACTCGGCATAGGGCATGCCGTAGATGATCTCGCGCGACTGTTCCTTGCTGAGTTCGACACCTTCGGCTTGCGCCGCATCGCGGTACCAGTTGGACAGGCAGTTGCGGCAGAAGCCGGCGAGGTTCATCAGGTCGATGTTCTGTACGTCGGAACGCTCGCGCAGATGCGCGACCAGCCGGCGGAAGGCAGCGGCTTCGAAATCGCGCTTTTGTTCGTCGCTGAGTTCGGTCATGTCATGTTGGCCTCCCTTGGGCCTCATCATACCGGCCCGGTGCGAGAGCCGAATATTTTCACCGCATGTATATCGGCACGTCGATCTATCGCGTCAACGACCGGCGCCAGCCGTTCGGCCCAGGCGAGGGCACCCTTGCGGTCGGCGATCAGGTCCTGGCGGACCTCGAGCAGCGCATGGGCAAAGCCGTTGACGATGGCGTGCCTGAACATGGTATCGCCGCGCAGTGCGCCGTCATAGGGTTCGTTGTCGCCGACGATGAGGCTCTTGTCCTCGGCGAGTATGTCGATCAGCGGCCGCGCAACGCGGTCGTCCAGGTCCCACAATATGCCGGCGTGCCACGGCCGCACGAATCCCTGCATGGTCGGTGTGAAGGAATGCACCGAAAAGATGAAGGGTGCCTGCGCGGATGCTCGCGCCACAGAGGCGATCATGGCGCTGACGGCATCATGATAGGGGCGGTAAAAGCGGTCCAGCCGTCTTTCGCGCTCCTCCGGGGCAATGGGATAATTTCCCGGGATGATGGTGCCGTCATAGAGCTGACGAATCAGCGTTGGATCGTCTTCGCCGCGATTGGGGTCGATCAGCAGTCGCGAAAAATTGGCAAGCACGGCCGGAACGCCGAGCAGACTTGCGAGTTCGCGGGTTACAGTCTCGACGCCGATGTCGTAGGCGATGTGGCGGTCGAACTCCGCCGCCGGCAGGCCGAGACTGCCATACTCCTCCGGCAGGTCGCGGCGGGCGTGATCGGCCAGAAGCACCATGCCGCGCTTGCGATCGCCTTCGACGATATCGAAAGGCGCGAAAACTGTGGATCGGGTCATTGGCGGGAAAGGTCTGTTCGCTGGCTTTCGGGGAGGGTGGTATCGTCATTCCACGAAGAGAACGCTTGCGCAATGCCGTTGTTTGGCCACGGTTTCTGCCAAAAAACTGAGCAGGGGCGACCGCAAGCGCGCCAGAGCCTTCTAAATCGATTGGAATTGGACAGATCGGCGCGTTGACATGCGTACGGACTTTTCCGAAAAGGGGCGTTGAGAGATGCAAATGTGGTTCTTGAGGGGTTTCAGGATGGGTTTCGCCGGCAGGCTGCGTGTGCGCCACGCCTTGGCCATGCCGCTCCTGGTACCGGCCATGGCTCTTTTCGCGGTGATTTCGGCCTCGCCGGCACGGGCCGATTTCCGGGTCTGCAACGCCACGCAGAACCTGGTCGGTGTCGGCATCGGCTATCGCGCCAAGGCCGGCTGGATCACCGAAGGCTGGTGGCACATCGAAGGATCGAGCTGCAAGACGCTGATCGAGGGACCGTTGTCATCAAGGTTTTACTATCTTTATGCAGAAGACGCCGAGCGCGGCGGACGCTGGGATGGCCCGATCAACATGTGCGTGGCCGAAAAAGAGTTCAAGATCGCCGGCGTTACCGATTGCGTCGCCCGGGGCTTTCAGCGCGCCGGATTCCAGGAATATGACACGGGCGAGCAGGCAAGCTGGATGGTCCAGCTGACTGACGAGCCCGCAACGGATGGCGCTCCAGCCGCCCCGGGAACAAACAGTCAATGAGACGCAGCCGCAAGGTCAAGATCCTCGCCACCATCGGTCCGGCCTCCTCGTCCGAGGAGATGCTGAAGAAGCTGTTCGAAGCCGGCGCCGACGTGTTCCGCATTAATATGAGCCACACCGACCATGAATTGATGCGGACGCTTGTCGGCCGCATTCGTGCCGTCGAGGAGGCGGTCGGCCGGCCGATCGGCGTTCTCGCCGACCTGCAAGGGCCAAAGCTGCGCGTCGGCAAGTTCGCCAACGGCAAAGAGGTGCTGACCGTCGGTCAGACCTTCACGCTCGACGACAATCCCGAGCCCGGCAATTCGACGAGGGTCTACCTGCCGCATCCCGAAATCCTGCGTTCGGTCGAGGCTGGTCATCGCCTGCTGATCGACGACGGCAAGCTCGAGCTCAAGGCGGTCAGCAGCAACGGCAAGGCGATCGTCTGCACCGTCGTCGCCGGCACCCCCATTTCCGACAAGAAGGGCGTCAGCCTGCCCGACACCGACCTGCCGGTCGGCGCGCTGACGGAAAAGGACCGCCGGGATCTCGACGCGGTTCTGGCGACCGGCGTCGACTGGGTGGCGCTGTCCTTCGTGCAGCGGCCCGAGGACCTGGCCGAAGCGCGCAAGATCGCACGCGGCCGGGCGCTGATCATGGCCAAGATCGAAAAGCCGCAGGCCGTCGCCCGGCTGGCCGAGATCATCGAGCTTTCGGATGCGCTGATGGTCGCCCGCGGCGATCTCGGCGTCGAGATGCCTCTCGAAGCCGTGCCTGGCATTCAGAAGCAGATCACCCGCGCCGCGCGCCGTGCCGGCAAGCCGGTGGTGGTCGCCACGCAGATGCTGGAATCGATGATCACCGCGCCGGTGCCGACGCGGGCCGAGGTGTCGGACGTGTCGATCGCCGTGTTTGAAGGCGCCGACGCGATCATGCTTTCGGCGGAGTCCGCCGCCGGCGCCTATCCGGTCGAGGCGGTGGCGATGATGAACCGGATCGCCACCAAGGTCGAAACCGACCCGACCTATGCCGGCATTATCAACGCGCAACGCTCGGAACCGGAAGCGACCGGAGCCGACGCGATCTCGCTCGCCGCCCGCGAAATAGCCGAGACGTTGAAGCTGTCGGCGATCATCACCTATACCGCGTCCGGCACGACCGGCTTGCGCGCCGCGCGCGAGCGGCCGCAAGTGCCGATCGTGGCGCTGTCGCCGATCCTCAACACGGCGCGGCGGCTGTCGCTGTTGTGGGGCACGCATTGTGTCGTTTCCCCCGACGCCAGCGACCTCGACGACATGGTCGACCGCGCCTGCCGCATCGCCTTCGATGAAGGTTTCGGCAAGCCGGGCGACCGCGTCATCATCACGGCCGGCGTGCCGTTGAGGACGCCGGGCTCGACCAACATGCTGCGCATCGCCTATGTCGGATCGGAAGTCGGCCGCTAATGTCGGCCGCGGCTGCCGGATAGGCCGGCTGCATGGCGCGTCGTAAACGCGGCGGCCCGGTGCATTGACGGCAGTTGGGCTGCGATCAACGCCGAACTCCGCCAGCTTGCATCAGCCTGTGGCCGGCCGTGAAGCGGTTCGAAGGCCCTATCCGATCTTGAGCTGGAAGTCAGTTAAGGTAATCTCTCCTGGGAGAAAGAGGAGGGTGATCCAATGTGGATGCGCACTGATCTTCTGGAACTCCTCGGCATTGAGCACCCGATAATCCAGGCGCCGATGAGCGGCATCACCACGCCGGAACTGGCGGCGACAGTCAGCAATGCCGGGGCGCTTGGCTCGCTCGGATGCGGCATTCTGCCTGCGGCGGCTATCCGCGAGCAGCTCACGGCGACACAGCACGCCACCAATCGTCCGATCAACGTCAACTTCTTTGCGCACCCGGCGCCGATACACGATGATGCGGCAGCCCAAAGTATGCGAGACCGCCTTCGCGGCTCCTATGAGGAGGTCGGCCTCGGACCGGTGCCCGAGCCGGGCGAGCCCTTCCCCACCTTCGATCGTGAGCGTCTCGAAATTGTGCTCGAGCTGCGCCCCAAGGTGGTCAGCTTCCACTTCGGTCTACCCGACACCGCAATTGTGCAGCAGTTGAAGGCGGCCGGCTGTACTGTCTTGTGTTCGGCCACCACCGTCTCGGAAGCGCGCCAGCTTGAGGCAGGAGGGGTGGACGCCATTATCGCCCAGGGATACGAGGCGGGTGGGCATCGCGGCACATTCACTGGCGACCCTGCTATCGGCACAGCCGGCACTATGGCACTCGTACCGCAGATTGTTGATGCCGTGCGGGTGCCTGTAATTGCCGCCGGCGGTATCTTCGACGGTCGCGGCATTGCTGCCAGCTTTGCACTTGGTGCATCTGGTGTGCAGATCGGCACGGCTTTCCTGGCCTGTCCTGAAGCCAATGTGCAGCCAGTCTATCGCGTAGCATTGCGCTCGGCCAACGACGAGAGCACGTCGGTGACTCGCTGCTTCACTGGCCGCCCAGCGCGCGTGGTGCGCAACCGGTTTGTGATGGAAATGGCTGGTGAGGAAGATGCAGCGTTGGCGTTTCCGCTGCAGGCGAGTCTGGTCATGCCGCTTTCGATGGCAAAGGATGAAAGCAAGCGGGCTGACTTCTTGCCCACTTGGGCCGGGCAGGGCGTTGCGAAGCTGCGGGAGATGCCGGCCGCCGCCCTTGTGGAGAAACTCGTCACAGAAGCAAACGGCATAGATCGGGCCTATAGGGGAGTAGGGGAGTAGGGCGCATGTGTTCCACAGTGCAATCTGCACCTCTCACATACTACCCTATTCCCCCTACTCCCTTACTGGTCTCAAATGCCTTCGCCGGCAAGCTCCTCGGAAAGTGCGGCGACCTGGTCCTGGGCGCTGCGCATCATTGGGTAGATGCCGAGCACGCGCTGCCAGGCCTCAAGTGCCGACTGCTTGTGGCCGGTTTCGGCCATGATCTGAGCCAGGCCCGAAAGCGCGCCGAAATGGCGTGGTTCGAGCTGCAGGGTGCGGTCGATGTCCGCCATCGACTTCCCGTAGTTCTTCATCATGAAATGAACAGTGGCGCGCCGGTTCCAGCCTTCCGCATAGGTCGGCTGCAAAGTCACAACCTGATCGAGGAAATCGAGTGCAACATCGAATTTCTGGTTTTCGATCGCCTTCTGCGACCATTGCATCATCAGGTCGATAGAGGCGCTGCCCGACTGGGACCACTCGCTGCCGATCCGTCCGGCGATGCGCTCGGCCGCCTTTTCATTGCGTTCGCGCTTGAGATCGGCAAACAGCTGATCGAGCCGCGCCTGTTTCGTCTTGACGACCGGAGGTGCTGACGGCGGAGTTGTGGTCGGATCTTCAGCCCACGCCGGCAGCGAGACAGCGCCGGAAACGAGGAAGGCCGTGAAAAATGCAAAAAGAATCCGCATCGCGGGAATCTAGCCCCCGACGCCGGATCGTCAAACTGAATTTAGCGTGAGAGTCGTATCATGCGAACGGAGGCGCGCAGCCTCCGTCGAAAACTCAACCCTGGCGCGCCTTGTAGCGCGGCGCGGTCTTGTTGATGATGTAGACGCGGCCCTTGCGACGAACCAGCTGGTTGTCGCGGTGACGCGCCTTCAACGCCTTGAGCGAATTCTTGATTTTCATGGTCTTGCCCGTCGGTCTGGGCCCGGTCACGGGCCGAATTATTAAGGCGCGCCCACAGACGCGCCTTTGAACTGTGCGTGGCTCATAGACGAGGAGCGTTGCCCGTGTCAACCGCAAGCGCGTTGCCTAAACGATACGGACCGTTTCGTATCATCAAATATCCGTCACTGGCGTTGCGCAGGCTTGAGACGGCTGGAATGATGCGGTTGCGAATTGGAGATCGTCATGCGCCGAATTCTTGTGTCCGCCTGTCTTGTCGTCCTCGCGGCAGGTTCTGTTGCCTATGCGCAGGAATGCGACCGCAACGACGACAGCCAGCAGATGATGAACATCTGCGCCGACGCGGACTACAAATCCGCCGACGCCAAGCTCAACAAGGCCTACCAGGAAATCATCGGCGGAACTGACGCAAAAGCCAGGAAGCTGTTGCAGACGGCGCAGCGCGCCTGGATCGCTTTTCGCGACGCGGAATGCAGCTATTCGGCCGCGGACAGCGAAGGCGGCTCGATCTATCCGATGCTGATATCGGAATGCCTGACGCGGCTGACCGACGATCGCACCAAGCAGCTCACCGCCGATTCGACCTGCGCGGAAGGCGATGTTAGCTGCGCCAGCCCCGACGAGGACGAGAGCGGCGAAATCCAGTAAGCGTAGGTTCTAACTTTGTGTTTGAGCATGATCTTTTCCGAAATCCGGATTCCACTTTTCGCTAGCGCGGACCTTCGGTTCGGGATCATGCTCTAGCTGCGGCGGCTCACGCGCGTAAAATGGCCCATCTTGCGGCCGGGCCGCGCCTCGGCCTTGCCATAGAGGTGCAGCATCAGATCGGGCTCGGCGAGTAGCTCAGGAACGCGCCTGACATCGTCGCCGATCAGGTTTTCCATCACGCAGTCGAACTGCCGGGCGGGATTTCCCAGCGGCAGGCCGGCGACGGCGCGGATGTGCTGCTCGAATTGCGAGATGGTGCAGGCGGCCTCCGTCCAGTGGCCGGAATTGTGGACGCGCGGCGCTATCTCGTTGGCCAACAGCGAACCGTCGGCAAGGACAAAGAATTCGACGCCGATGACGCCGACATAGTCGAGCGCTGCAAGGATCTCTGCCGCCGCCGTTTGAGCCGCAGCCGCCGTCTCGGATTTTACTCCGGCCGGCAGCGTCGAGCTGTGAAGAATACCGTTGCGATGGACATTCCACGCTGGATCGTAGGCGGCGAGCGAGCCGTCGCTGCCGCGCGCGGCGATCACCGAAATCTCGCGCTCGAAGGTGACGAAGGATTCCAGGATCAACGGCACGTTGCCCATCGCCTCGCAAGTGCCGGCAAAGCCGCCTGTTTCCATGTTGCGGAAGACACGCTGGCCCTTGCCGTCATAGCCCATGCGGCGCGTCTTCAATATGCCGCTGCCGTTGAACTGTTTCAGCGCAGCCGTCAGTTCCTCGTCATTGTCGACGGGGCTGAAATCCGCGGTCGGTATGCCGGTGCCGTTGAGGAATTTCTTTTCCGCCAGCCGGTCCTGCGCCACTTCCAGTGCGCGTGCCGGCGGATAGACCGGCACCGTAGAGGCAAGTGCCGCGGCGGCCGCGACCGGTACGTTCTCGAATTCATAAGTAACGACGGCACTGGCCGCAGCCAGCTCGCTAAGCGCGGCCGCGTCGTCATAGGCGGCGACGATCTGCCGGTTGGCGACCTGTGCCGCCGGGCAATCCGGCTGCGGCTCCAGCACGACGATGCGGTAGCCGAGGCGGGCCGCGGCCATCGCCAGCATGCGGCCAAGCTGGCCGCCGCCGATGATGCCGATGCTCGATCCCGCCGGCAGGCTCACGGCGCGTCCGTGGGCTCGGCGGCCACCTTGGCGGTCTGCGCGGCGCGCCAGCTATCCAGCCGGGCGGCGAGCTTTTCGTCGCTCAGCGCCAGCACCGCGGCGGCCAGAAGGGCAGCGTTGGCGGCGCCGGCCTTGCCGATGGCCAAAGTGCCGACCGGAATGCCGGCCGGCATCTGCACGATTGATAGCAGCGAGTCCTGGCCCGACAGCGTCTTTGATTCCACCGGCACGCCGAACACCGGCAGCGGCGTCATCGCCGCCGTCATGCCGGGCAGATGCGCCGCACCGCCGGCACCGGCGATGATCACCTTGTAGCCGGCCGCCTTGGCGCCCTTGGCGAAGTCATAGAGCCGGTCGGGCGTGCGGTGGGCCGAGACGATCAGCCGCTTGTGCGGAATTCCAAGCGCCTCCAGCGTTTCGGCGGCGTGGCGCATCGTCGCCCAGTCGGACTGGCTGCCCATGATGATGGCGACGTCGGCGCGGTGATCGTCCAAGCTTCTGCTCTCCGGCGGCAAAAGCGCGCATTAGCTGAAATCGAGGGGAGCCGCAAGGATGGCCGGAAACGGCAAAGCCGCTTGTGCCGTCTCCGTGGCTACGCACATGGACAGGGTCGGTCTGTCATCGGGCGGCCGCTGCTCGGAAGCGGTTGACGAAGTCGTCAAGTTCAGGCCGTTCGGTATCGGAAATCGCCCAGTAGGAAAAGGCGCTGTCGCTCCAGTGGACCAGCGAGAAGCCACCAGCAGAAAGATCGACCGGTCCGGCTGTCGAGCCGGTTTCCTCGGGCGCGGCGACGAGAGTGATCAGGTGCTCGCGGTGCCTGTAGACCAGTGCCGGCACTGGCTGGTCGGCGATCACCTCGACCCGGCCGCCGAGCAACGCGAAGCCGTCACTGGCAAGGTCAGGTGCCGGCGGCGACAGGCCGACCCTGCCATCCAGCCAGGGTTTGACCGTGTGCCGGTCCGACGAGACGACGTCCACGGGGCTGGCTGCCAGCAGGCTGCGGCGATGGCCGCTGGCGACCGCGGCGGCAAAGCTGTCGGGCGCCCTGCTCAGCATCATCCATTGCGTCGCACCGCTGGCCAGCACGGCGGTAACGATGATCGACGCCGCCAGCGCGCGCCAGTCGAACGCGCCAAATCGGTGCACCGCTCTGTGTGCCGGCGGCACTCGAGCGACGGGCGCCGGCGCCGGCAGCACTTTCTCCGTACCGGCTGTCCCGATTGCAGCGATGCGAGCCTTGAAATCCTCACGGACATCGAGCCTCGGCAGCCCGCTGACGACCGTCTGCAGCGCAGCGATGCGGGCATGCTCGGCGGCGAGCGCCGGATCGGCCGCGATGCGTCGCTCGACAGCCAATGCTGCTGCTGCGTCGAGCTCGCCATCGACCAAGGCATGGATCATCAGCTCCACGCCCGCCGGGTCATCGGGCAGTCCATCGTTGTGCGCGCTCATGGCGCCCTCCCAAGTTGGGATATCAGCAGACCGCGCGCCCTCGCCAGTCGCGACATCACCGTGCCTAGCGGCACGCCAAGCAGCGTCGCGATCTCGCGATAGCTGAGGCCGTTGATGTCGCGCAGCACCACAGTCTCGCGAAATTGGTGCGGCAGCGCGGCGATCGCCGCCTCGAGTGCGGCCGTGTCGGCCTTGGCGATCAGGCTTGCCTCAGGACTATCCGTATCCGGCAGGCCGGCGCCATATGCAGCCGTCATGTCATCGAGGTCGCTCAGGTCGCCGACGGCGACGATACTGCGCGGCCGGTTGCGCGCCAGCCAGGAGTAAGAGGCGTTGCGCACGATCGCCAGCAGCCAGGCGCGCGCATTGCCGCCGGCATAGCCGGCGATGCCCGCATGCGCCTTCAAACAGGCCTCCTGCACCACATCCTCCGCGTCGGCGGCGTTGCCGGTCAGCCAGCGGGCAAGCGCAAGCGCATCCGCGAGATGGGGCAGAACCACCTCGCGAAAGCGCTCGGTCGCGGCCTCTTGGTTCAACACCGTCGCATCGCCCGGCATCCCGGGCAGAACCTTCCGAAAATCCTCACGGAGCGACGGTGATCCTGCCCTGCATGTGCGGGTGAAGCCCGCAGAAATAGGCATAGTCGCCCACTTTGGTGAAGGTGAAGGCATATGTGTCACCGGTGTCAAGCGCCTTGGAGCGAAACGAGGCATCGTTGGCGACCACCAGATGCGGGATGTCGTCGTCATTCTCGAAGGTCACGGTAGTGCCCTGCTTTACCGTCAGCACCGCCGGCGTGAAGGCAAAGTTCTCGATCTTGACCATTGGCTGGCCTGCTGCGTTCAGTGGCATGGCAACCATTATCAGGATCGCCGCCAAACCGAACGTGACAGGGGATACGACCAAGACGCGGGATGGGAAGCGGATCATCGCATTTCCCCTCAGGCCAGCGTGCTGTCGATGATGGCGAGGTCCTGCCCGCCTTGCTTGACTGTCACGCTGCTTGTGCCGAGCAGGCTGCGCAACTGGCCGGCAGGTACCGTCATCGGCCCGGGTGAGGCTGCGGTGCCCGGCGCCGGTTGCGGGAAAGCGGTCGAGCGCGCGGTATGAAAGGTAACGTTGCCTTCGACCTTCTGCATGATCTGGTGGATATGGCCGTTGAGTACGGTGACAGAGCCGAAGCGCTTGAGCAGCGCCAAGGCCTGCGCCGCGTCGTCGGTGCCCCAGCCCCATTCGGGATAAACAGCCCATAGCGGGATATGGGCAAAGACGACGATTGGCGTCGAGGCGGTGACCGCCTTCAGATCATCGGCCAACCATGCCAACTGGTCGGCGCCGAGATTGCCCAGCCCGCCAGCCTTCAGGTTGACGACGTTGACCAGCCCGATGAAATGGACGCCGTTCTGGTCGAACGAATACCAGCCAGCGCCCTTGGTGCCCTTGCCGTAGCGGTCGAGATAGGCCTGGCCATTGCCGTCATCGATCAGGTCGTGCTCACCGGGCACATAATGCACGTCGAAGCCTGCGCCGCCGATGATCTGGGCAGCGTTGTCGAACTGCGCGGCTTTCGACAAATGGGTGATGTCGCCGGTGTGGATCATGAAAGCGGGCTTTTGCGGCAACGCCTGGATCTTGCCGATGGCCTCCTTCAGCGTGTCGATGGCGTGCGGGTTGGCAGCCTTGTCGAAGCCGATGTGGCTGTCGGAGATCTGGAGGAAAGTGAAGCCGGTGGCCAAGGCCTCGGCGGCTTGCGACGCACCGAGCAGGCTGAGCGAGACCGGCACGCCGGCCGAAATTGTCCACAGCACTCCCGTGCCGGCCCAGATCATGCATTCCAGTGCATGACGGCGGCTGATGCCGTCAGCTTCATTGTCGTGGTGGTGGATCATACCGGTCTCCTGCACGCCGGAAATGGCGTCTGTTTGGGAGACCAATGGGCGGGGTGGTTTATTCCGCCCGAAGACTAAAAGTTCATTCACACTGCCGTGATGGCGCACTGGCCCGATGCGAAGCCGGTGCTGGAAGGCACTGGCTCGACCACGCTCTGGCGATGTCTAGTCCGGCCAGCGCAGCGCTCCGGCGGACTGCTTGCGAGCGGGTTTCATCGCATCGGTGGGCCGATCGGCAGCAATCAATACCGCCCGCAGGCGTTCGGCAACGATCTCCGCCTCGCCGGGATGGAGATTGCACGGATCAAGGAAGAAGTGACCGCGCTCGACCTCGTGGTTGCGCACGATCACGGGCGGCGAACCCGCCGCAAGCGCCGAGGCGAGGCCGGCGGCGGTGAAGCGGCTTTCCGGCGCAACAAACACCTGCAGGCGGTCGAGAGGATTTCCGGTCGGATCTGGAATGATACGTGCCTCGATGCCAGGCAGGTCCTGCAATGCGGTTTGCCACAGATGCAGTGCGGCTTCTTCCCGCTGGCGAATGCCGGCATGGTCGCGCCGCTCCCAGGCTTCCAGGGCCGCCATGGTGCCGGCAATGCTCTCCTTGCCGACCTTCATGGCGCGCGCAACGCCGCGGTTCTGGAGATAGGCGGCCCGTACCAGATCCTTGCGGCCGGCAACGATGCCGCTTGTCGGCCCTGAGAGAAATTTGTGCCCGCTGTAGACAACAATGTCGGCGCCGCGCGCCAGAAAGCCATGCAAATCGTATTCCGAGGCGGCGTCGACGATCACCGGCACGCCCTTGGCGTGGCAAATCTCGCAGAACTCCTCAAGCGAGAGCATGCCGTATTGCACGGTGTGGTGCGCAACGACGTAGAGGGCTGCCGCCGTCCGGTCCCGGATCGCCTCGGCAACATGATAATCCTGGGTGACGCTGACCGTGCCGGCAGGCACTGCCTTGGCTCCGGCAAGCCGGATCGACTGGTCGATCGGCGCGCCGTAATTGACGATGTGACCAAGCTGAACGATGACCTCCGATTTGAGGCCCTCGGTGTCGTCCGGCAGCCGCTCGATCGCAAGAAGGCTGGTCCCGGTCATCGCGCCGGCAATTGCCATTGTTATGCCGCTGGCGCAGCATGCGGTGATGAAGCCGGCCTCGCCGCCGGTAAGGCGTGCAATCACCCTACTTGCGGCGCGCTGCAGATCGTCCATCTCGACCCATTGCGAGGCCATTTCCGACATTGCGGCAATCGCTTCTGGCACGATGATCGAAGCACCGAGTGCCGTCATCGTGCCGGAGACATTGATGATTGGGCGAAGGCCAAGTCGTTCGCGGATTGTCGTGTTGGAACGGTCAGCGGCATAGGTCGTCATCTCTGTAGATCCTGTTTAAGATTTCAGGCGGCGATCTCGACGACCGCCTCGATTTCAACTGTGATGTTGCCCGGCAGCGAGCCGACACCGATCGCGGAACGGGCATGTCCGCCAAGCGTATCAAAGACGGCCGCGAAAAGATCGGAACAGCCGTTCACCACCTTGGGGTGCTCGCTGAATGTCGGCGTCGCATTGACAAAGCCAAGCAGCTTGACGACGCGCACGATGCGGCCGAGGTCGCCGGCCGCCGCATGCATGACGGCGAGCAGGTTCAGGCCGGTCAGACGCGCATGCCCGTAGGCCTCTTCAACGCTGACATCCTCGCCGACCTTGCCGGTGCAGAGCGCGCCATCGGCGCGCAACGGCCCCTGGCCGGAGAGGAAGATCAGCCGTCCGCTCTCGGCATAGGTGACGAAGTTGGCGATGGGCTTCGGCGGCTCGGGCAGTGTCAGGCCCAATTCCGCGAGCCGGGTGTAAGGCGTCATAAAAGCTCCTTGCGACAGCTTTCGCCGTCCGATGTCAAAAATGCGAGGCGCGAAACCGCGCCAGAAAACTGCGAAGGCGTTCATTGTCGAACCCCGCCGCCAGAATCTCGGCGGGTGGTCCGACGGCACTGACGCCGCCATCCGCCATGAAAACGATGCGGCTCGATGCGTCGCGCGCAAAAGCCATTTCATGTGTGACCATCAGCATCGTCATGCCGTCTTCGGCGAGGCTGCGCACGACCTCGAGCACCTCGCCAACCAGTTCGGGGTCGAGCGCCGAGGTTATCTCGTCGAGAAGCAATATCTTCGGCTCCATCGCCACGGCGCGGGCGATGCCGACGCGCTGCTGCTGGCCGCCGGAAAGCTCGGCCGGCAGACTGTCGGCTTTGTGGGCGAGGCCTACGCGGCTGAGCCAGTGCTCGGCAATGGTGCGGGCCTCGGCATTGCTCTTGCCGCGCACCTTGCGCAGGCCAAGCATGATGTTGCCGGCCGCAGTCAAATGCGGAAACAGATTGAAGCTCTGGAACACCATTCCGGTCTCGGCTCGCATCGCCGCCAGGTCGCGCTCGCTGCGTCGCTGGCGTGTTCCCGTCTCGCGATAGCCGACTTCTTTGCCGTCGATACGGATCGAGCCGCTGTCGTAGCTCTCCAGGAAGTTGACGCAGCGCAGTAGCGTGGTCTTGCCGCTGCCGGAGGGGCCGATGATAGTCACGACCTCGCCGCGTGTCACTTGCAGGCTGACGGAGCGCAGGACCTCGACGGATCCAAAGGCTTTGGAAACCTCGGTGACATCGAGAAGTGCCGGATTCTGCTGCGAGGCATTGGACATCGTGCTATTCCCGGATGAAGGAGAAACGCCGCTCCAGGCGCCGGCTGGCCAAGGAGAGGGCGTAGTTGACGGCGAAGTAGACGAGCGCACCGAGAATGTAGAGCGGCATCGCCTCATAGGTGCGGCCGATGACCTGGTTGATAGCCTGCATGAGGTCGGTGATGCCGAGCAGCGAGACCAGCGCGCTACCCTTTACCGCGTCGGTGACGCCATTGATCCAGGGTGGCAGGAAACGCCTGAACGCCTGCGGAAAAATGACGTAGGCCAGCCGCTGGCGAAAGGTCAGTCCGATCGCCAGCGCCGCCTCGGACTGACCCTTGGGAATCGAGCCGACAGCGCCCCTGAGATACTCGACCACTTGTGCGGTCTTGAAGAGGGTGAGGGCGAACACGGCCGCCCAAAAGGATTCCAGATGCAGCCCCACCGCGGGCAGGCCGTAATAGACGAAGAAGATCAGCACCAGGATCGGAATGCCGCGGATGGTGTCGCTGAAGATGCGCACTGCCCAGCGCAGCGGAGAAGGACCATAGACAAGGCCGACACCCATCAGCACGCCGGCGATGAGCGATAACACCACGACCAGCAGCGACACCCACAAGGTTACGGCAAAGCCTTCGGCGAGGAACGGCAAGGCGTAGATGATCTGGCTCAGCATGTCAGCGCGCCGCCTTGAACCGGCGCTCGACGAGCCGCAGCGCGAAAAGCAGCGTGTAGCCGGTCAACAGGTACATTGCCGTCACCACCAGATAGACTTCGACAATGCGGAACGTGTTGAAGTTGATCCACTGGGCGCCATAGGTGAGTTCGGGTACCGAGATGACCGACGCCACGGACGTATCCTTGAAGAGCGATATGAATGTGTTGGAAAGCGCCGGCAGGGTTATGCGCAGCATCGTCGGCAGGCGCACATCGAGCAGCCTTTGCCATGGTGTCAGGCCGATTGCCTTGCCGGCGTCGAGCTGACCGCGCGGCACCGCCTCGAGCCCCGAGCGAAACACCTCGACCAGGTAGGCGCCGCTGTAGAGCGACAGCGTGGCAATGAATGAGGTTTGCGCGCTGTAGGCAATGTCGACCACCGTCGGCAAGCCGTAGAAGACCAGATAGACGAGCAGGATCAGCGGCACGTTGCGGATGAACTCGACATACCCCGCGATGATGGTCCGCACCGCACGTCCGGCCGACACGTACCAGACCGCCAGAACGAGCCCGATGACGATGCCGATCGCGATCGAGATGACGGCCAGTTCGAGGCTTAGCAGCAGTCCGCCCCAGAGCTTGTCGAAATGCCGCCAGATAAGGTTGAAGTTGAGAGTATAACCCATGCGTCCTCGTCATGGAGGGCTGTGATGAGAGAAGGGGGCCCGGCCGTGTCGGTGCGCCCCCGAGGAGGAGAAGACAGCGGTACACGGTGGAGGGCGCGGGGGGCGCGGTAGCATAACAACAAGTACACGCAGGCGGGGGG